>JAAUQQ010000123.1 GCA_012032745.1 Synechococcales cyanobacterium RM1_1_8 | reverse complement strand
CACTAGCCTTTTAGATGAAGACAGTCGCGATCTGGAGCGCTATATCCTATGGAAAAAACACTGACGGCGATCGCCCCCACAGCACCGCTGCGGGTTGACTGAGGCTCAATCTGCCCAAGCTGGTTTAGAACAGCTATTCAAGCCACAGTTCGAGCCACAGTTCGAGCAACAGTTCGAGCCACAGTTCGAGCAACAGCTTCAATCGTTCCATCGCCCATTCTATTCCGATTATCACAGCCCCATCAGCCCTGGATCCGGAATTTTGACCAATCAATTCCCCCCGGCGGCTGTTCACCCTATCCGATCACTGGAGATCACCATGGCTAACGCTTACCGCCAGATCAAAGAGACCGCGATTTCCCTCGGCTATGAATTTGAGCGCCAAGGCAAAGGGGACCACGAGATTTGGAAACATCCCCACAGCGGCAAAAGCCAGGTCATTCCCCGCAGCTCGAAGCGGGGCAAGCAGGCCATGCGCAATATTGTCGCCAGCCTCAAACGCTCCGCCAAGCCCGAATAGGTCAGCCCCGGAGAAGAGCAAGGTTGTGTCAGCAGCAAGGTTGTAGCAGCAGTGGAGCGCTCCTAGGGGCAATGCCTAGGTTGTCCCCAGGATAGCTTTGCCAGACTTCTCGGCTGGCTCCTCGGCGGGCAAGGGATCTGCCGCTGCCAGGTCCGCTTCGCTGCGGTAGCCAGACTCGATCAGATAGCGGAAGGCCTGGGCGATCGCCGCTGCACAGTCCAGTGGGGGCCTGCGGTAAAAGGCTTGCCAAGCGCTGGCTTTATGGGCGCTGTACTGGTCTACCTCTGGGTCTGCTTGCTCTCCCTGATCGGCCAGCCAGGCCAGGCGCACAGCATGGCCGATCAACACATCCAAAACCAGATAATCTTCAATTTTGAGGTCGGGGTTCTGGTGGGCGATCGCCGCCAACTCCAACAGCGCCTCAATGTTGATTTGGCGATATTGGGGAGCCTGAATCTTGTTGAGCAAATGTTCAATGCGCAGGGCGAAGTTTGTCTCCCCCGCCGTCATTTCCAACACCAGCGGGTAGCTATCCAGGCGATTGCGGCGCTCTAGCTTGTCACCAATCACCACTCCCTTGCATTGGTTGAGCAACTGCCAGACCTGCTTGTAAAAGTCCTTGGGCACGCGATTGAGGGAGCCTTCAAGCTGACGGCGCTGGAGCCAATCCGTGCTCGCCTCGGCCTCTTCGCCGTTGGGCAGGGTGTCCTGGGCCACAACCCAGTCGATCGATTGGGTTACCCGGACAATGTGTAGCGATTCTTGCTGCTGCAACACCTGGTTGAGGTCATCGTAACCCGCCAGCACCCGCAGCAACATCATCTTGATTGCAAACGGACTTTGCTGCATCAGGGCTTCGTAGGCTTCATCCTGGGTGAGCTGCTGCTCCTGGGCGATTTGGCTGGTGAGCAGTAAGATCAAATAGCCAACGCGCAGGGTGAGGAAGCCTTTGATGCGATCGGGGTCAGCTTTGATTAGGACGCCGAGGTGGAGGAGGATCTCTTGGGTGAGGACGCGATCGCGGATGTCCTCCCGACAAAACTCCTTGAGTTTGAGCTGCAACTCTGGATTCGACAGCGGTTGCACAATCAACGCAGCGGCGCTGTAGGCCCTGCCCACCGCAATTTGCTTGCGCCGCACCAGGATATCCGTCACCGCATCGGACAGGCCAATGTCCACCTTATCCAAAAGTGCCGCCGCCCGACGCACCAAGGCCCAGAGCCGGAGCTGGCTGGCTTTGTCGTAGACTTCGTTGATGGTGTCGCGCACGCAGATGGGGCGATCGCCCGAGCCCAGGGGCATGGGAAAGTCGAGGCCTTGATTGAAGCGCAGGGTTTGCAACAGCTCGATCTGCTCATAGAGGTTGCTCGACTGGCGCAACTGTTCAAAGATGCTCTCCAGGTCGGTCTGCACCTCCAGGGCAAATTCCTGCTGGTTGCTCAGGGGCTGGTTGTGGTCCAGGTTGAGCTTGAGCACCGCTTCGCGAATCGTGGAGCCTGAAGTATTGAGGGCGGTAAAGCTAAAATCCCCGAGATCATTGATGCGCTCCAGGCCCGCCGTCAGCATCAGCTGTTGCAGCGGGCCGACCTGGACCGGCACCCCATCACAGATGCCGCTGTTCAGGGTCTGCATCAGGGTCAGCAGCGCTTCGCGGCCATTTTCCAACATCGTGCGGGTGATCAACAGGGTGATCAGCGGCTTGCCCAGCTCCCGCCAGTTGCGGTGGACGTAGGCGATTTCGCTCTTGATCTGGGCCACCAGAAAGGGCTCATCCAGGGGCAAATAAAATTGCTCCCGATCCAAGAAGGCGGGCAAAAACACCACGGCCTCGCCGCGAATGCGGAACAGGCGGGAGGTGGTCAGGCTGCGCAGGCGGCGCAGGGGACGGCCCGTGAGCTGGAGCGGTGGGTTGGCCCCAATATGCTGGTACAACTTGGACAGTTCCTGGGCCTCGTAGAGCTGCACGGGGTCGAGCTGCTGGACGGTTTGGGTGGCGACGCCACAGGCTTCCAGTTCGCCCTGCAACAGCTCATCCTCGGCCACCAGGGCAATCTGCACCGTGGGCTGGCGCTGCTTGCCCAGGTGGCTGTGGCGGCCCAGGGGATCGATGTCGCCGGGGGCCAGCAGGCCATCTGCCATCATCTGGCCCAGGTAGTAGAGGCTTTGGGCCCAGACGAGGGGGACATTTTCATTGGGCAGGCGGGTCTGGCTGCCGGGGTTAGCCCGCTCCGCCTCGACCTGGGCGGCGGGAACGTAGTACAGCTCCGGCAGCAGGGCAATGCCCCCTTGCTTGACTTCGACAAATTCCAGGCGCTGGCGGTAGGTTTCGGTGAAATCGCGATCGCCCCGGAACAACCCATCCAGCATCAAATAGGCATAGAACAGCGGCCATTCACATTCGATCTGCTCGAACTGTTGCAGCTCCCAGGGATCGTAATGCAGCCGCTGGTGATCTTCCACAACGGTCTGGTGGCCATCGCGCAAAAAGCGCTTGCAGCCATAGCGGCCCTGGAGCTTGGCAATGATTTCATTGCGGGTGCGATCGGCCAGGGCGGTGTCCTCGATCGCAAAGGCCGGAAAGCCAATCACGCTCAGGGTGGCCGCATCCACTTCCTTGGAGCTGGACTCCCTCGGCAGCAGCGAGGTCAGCGTGGCGCGGGCGCGGGCAATTTCATCGGGCAGGACATGGATGACCGAGGCCTGGCCGCCGTGAATGCCAAACAAATTGAAGCCATTCAGCGCCTCCAGGGCCGCCTTGGCCATGCCGACGGAGCTGGCATTCAGCTCCGGGTTGCCGTGGTTGATCTTGTTGCCCCGCTCCCAGATGCCGTAGTCCGGCGTGCGGTAGGTGCGGCCAATGTAATAGACCAGGTTTTGGACAAAGCTGACCTCATCTAGGGTAAAGACAATGGACAGCCCCGAGGCGGTCATCTCCGCCAGCATCAACAAAAACAGCGAGGTGGCATCCAACTGCAAATGGCCCCAGGCATCGTCCCCCACCACCGGATCGCCCGTGCGGGTGTCGTACTTGGCATGGAGGGCATGGCGGGGATCCTGGGTGGCCTTGAACTGCTCCACCTTGGGGGCCTGCTTCATCATGGCGAACAGTAGGCCCCGCATCAGCTTGATGACGCTGTGCTCTAGCTCGAAGGTGCGGCCAGGGTTGAGGTCGGACTTGCGGTAGGCGATCGCCAATCCCCAAACCGCCAAAATGCTATAAACATTGTCCCGCACCCAGGCATCGGTATAGTCGCCGTGGGTGGTGATCGCCGTGCTGGCGGGCAGCAGGCCGCTGATCGGGTTTTGGCGGCTGAGGATGACGGTTTTGATCGGCTGGTAATAGCTGTCCAGGCGCTGGCGAATGGCACCGTCCCGCTGGGTAGAGGAAGAGGGAGACTGGGGGAAGCTGCTGGCCATGGGTTAGATCTGGGTTCGATCGACGGTTAGAAGGGAACGACCCAGGAACGGTCTGGCCAGGAACAGGCTGGCCTGAACATTTTGGCCTGAACATTCCGGCGAGGCCAGCCTGGGGCAGCCTTGCCTTAAGGTTTGTTTAATTATTCCACCCTGATTATTCCACCCTCAAACGCATCCCGCTCAAAACGCCTCGATCTTGGCAATCTCTAGGCAAAACTCCCCCGGCTCAAAGCGGGGATTCAGCGCCCCATCATACTCAAACTTACTCAACATCAACTGCAAAGCCCGGATGCCGGAGGTCCGCAGCGGCCTGGCTCCGGGGACGGTCTTTGCCCGCTGAACGGGCACAAGCTGGTCAAAGGGAACCTGCACCGTGATCCACTTGCCCCGCTCAGTGTTGAACGAATAGGCAAAGGCCAGGCTGTCCCAGCCGCTGTCATCCCGAATCAAAAATTTGTAGCGCTGGCCATCGCCCTTCAGCCGCAGGGCAATGCCTCGGTACTGGGCCAGGTCTAGGCTGGGCTCAAAGTTGCGCGTGCGCACCGAAGCAAAGCCGCCGTTGTTGTCCGTGGAGACGATGCCAGTGAAACGGGCATTGCCGTTTTCCAGGGCCTGGAAGCCGCTGCGGCTGACCCCGCCCATCACCACATCATCCACAGCGCCCCAGGTCTGATCGAGGGAGGCTTGATCCAGGCCTTGGCTAACTTCGCCAAAGTCAAAAATAACGCCCGCTTGGGGCTGGGGCGGCGGCGGGGGCATCGAACCGAACAGCATACGTTGAATCCAGCTAAGCAACGGGATGGCGTCAAAGAATCGCAGGGTCTGCCAGAGGCGACCGAAATCCCAGGGGGCGCGAGGTTGAGTCATCTTCCTATGCTAAGGCAAGAGTTTACCCAAAGCGAAATTGCCCTCTCCCTACAACAAATTAGGGACTTCCACGTAATCAATTATCCTAGTTTCAAGGTGAAGCACCCCAGCCCCTTAGCGAGGGTGATCCGTCAGGGACGGCTTCCGTCCCTACGGTGGGCCAGAGAAACTAACAGCGGGGGCTAGCCCCCATGGCTGCGTGATTTGCCTCTTCTGGCTGCTGGCTTTACATCTCAGGCAAAAAGACGATTTGAAACTTAGAAGTCCCTCAACGGGTGACGAGCTGCGTCGCCAACTGACGGAGGCGATCGCCCCCACCCTTCACCCCGCGATCGCCCTCCAAACCCAAAACCTCCCCCAGATAGGTCGCCAGAGGAACAGGCCAATAATCCTGCCGGTGCAGCAGCCGATATTGAGTGCTGGGGTGGAGGTCGTAGGTGGCGTTCCGGGCTCGGCTGGGTTGGGCCTGGCTAGACTGGGCTAACCCGCTAGATTGGGCCTGGCTTTGACGCTGCTGGAGCAGCAGCGGATCTTGACCGAGCTGCTCTGCCAGCCAGGCGATCGCCCCCTCGGACAGGGCGGGAATGCGCCGCTGGAACCCCTTCGAGAACATGCCCAGCGATCGCCACAGCAGCCACATCCCCAAGGACTGGGGATTGACAATCTCCAGCAGCGGATCGGTCGGCAATCTCCCAGCCCCATCCAAGGCTTCCCCCAGCCTGGTCATATCCACTTCCAAACCCAGGGCAGGAATCGCCTCCAGTCGATCCAAGACCCACTGCAACGACCCATTGGCCAACAGCCGCGTCGCTGCGGTGCCGCCGCCCACACAGCCGTGGTCCCCCGGAAACAGTACCTGTTCCAGATGTCCCGTTGTCGCTTCCATCGGCGTCACATCAAAGCTAAACCGGGCTTCATCCAGGGCGACAGCATGGAGGGCATATTCAATCTTGGAGCAGAGCTTATGGTCGTGGAAGCGATAGCGCCGATTCCAAGCTTCGCCCAAGGGCAGCCCCGGCCACAGATCGGGAATGCCGAGGGAGCCAACGGTGTCCCAGCAGCAGAGCAGGCGAATGGGGACTTGGCCAAAGTTCGCCGTGTCGGCCCGGAAGCGCTGGGCCTGGGCACCACTGGGCTTGACGCCCTCGGAGCGGTAGAGCTGATAGGCTTCCTCTAGGCGGTTGGCCAGGTCGATGCGATCGATTTGCATCACCCCCGGCTCCTGGCGGATCTCCTGGGGCTGGAGCAAGCCTGCGGTGTAGATCAAGCCTGCGAGGCTGCGGACGGTGTAGGCCCCGCGACTGAAGCCGAATAGGTAGATTTCATCCCCGGCTTGGTAGTTCATCGACAAGAACAGATAGGCATCTTGGATTTCTTGGTCGATGCCTGCGGCGATCGCACCCCCCAACAGGCGATCTAGCCCCTCGCCCGTGCCCAGCCCGCGCCCATAGCGCACCACCTGGGGCATCCCCTGGGCATCCTCGGCGGGAATTGCCTGGGCGAGGCGAAACACATGGGTGGGGGCCTGGGAGCCAGCCTGGGAGCGGGGGGCGTTGCTGGGCTCATTCCAGGTGCCATCACAACAGATGACCAGGCGCTTGTGGATGCGGGAGGCCCGCTGGCCGTTGAGTTCTAGGGGGGCTGCAAGGCTGGCTGAGAGAGACATGGATTTCGTTTAGGAATGGATCAGAAAATAGGGATTCACATACTGAAGTTGGGCCGTCTAGCCGAGTCATACATCTAGCCGGGTCAGACAAAGTCAGGTCAGACAAAGTCAGGTCACACCAGATCAGGTCATATCCAGGCAGGTCACACACAGTTTGGAGAGAGAGCGGCGCACTAACAGGAGGCCATACCCCGCTTTAGGGTGATACTGCGCAGATGCTTCTTCACCGTATTCCGACTGATATACAGCTCATCCGCAATCTCTTCATAGGAATAGCCCTGGCATTTCCACAGCCAGACCTCGGCTTCCCGGCGGCTGAGGCCGTAGCGAAGAGCATCCCAGCGGGCGAGATTGCGCGATCGCTCGCTGCAATCCTCCAGGGTGATCAGAATGTAGGATTGGCGATCGGGGGACTGGCGATCGCCAGCGGCAACACCCGCCAAATACAGCCACTGGGCACAGACCTTCAGCTCGGTCCCAGACTCAACCTGCACTAGGGTCTCCGGAATCACCCCATAGCCGGGGAACTCCTGGCGGCTGGCCAACAACGCCTCACACAGCCTCCAAAGCACCTCGGGCACCGCCGGCACCGCCGCCAGAGCCTGGGTCGCCGAGCGCTTGGTGGCCAGCTCCGCCTGGGCCAACTGCCCACAGAGCGCCTGGGCGCGGGCATTGGCCTGGACCAGCTCCCGCTTGCCATTCACAATCAACATCCCCTGCATCAGGCTGTCGAACACCGCTGCAAACAAGGGCGAGGGCGCAGCGAGGGAACTCGAAGCCGGGCGGCTGGCTTCGGCGATCGCGGCGGGCAGGGCCGTGGCAGAACGGGCAGCGGTGGCGGAACGAACAGCGGTGGGGAGGCTAGACAGGGCACTGCTGGCAAAGGCGTTGATAGAAACAGGGTTGATAGAAACAGGGTTGATAGACACGGGGGTTTCTCCTAAATCAAATAACTCGGGCTTAGGGGACTCGAACCTAAAGCTCCGAGATGACCATAGGAGCGACTATGCCAGCCCCGACTTCCCAGGGGCGACGATCACCCAGAAGCCCGCTCTGGCCCAAGGAAGCAAACTGTAGGAAGGCTGCAACCAACCCCAGCGACCTGAAGCAGGGTGAAGTTTTTGGGCTGAACTTTGGGCCAAACTGGCTGTACAGTCAAACCAGAGCCCCATAACAATTCAGCCCGCGCCCAGCCCAGCAACCGCCTGGCACCGGGCCAGACACCGAATCAGACACCGAATGCAGCACCCAGCTCGGATCCAGCCATTCCAGGGAATGCAGCCATGTCAGCCCCCCGATCCAAACCCCATTCCACCCCGCCCGAACGGCTCGATCCAGCCCAGCTCGATCAGTGGTTTCCCTCAGATTGCCAGCAGCAATATATCAATCAACTGCGGGGCAACCATGGCCTCACCCAGCGCAATGCCGAATGCTTCGTGCGCCTCTGGGGCTATTGCTTGATCAAACAGTTCACCCAGCAGGTGGGCAGCCCGCCCACCAAGCCCCTCGACCAGCTAGAACCCCTCCAGGGCAGCGTTGTTTGCACCCAGCGGGAGGCCGCTGAGCTGTTCTATGGGGATCGGGAGCGGGGCAGCGATCGCGCCGCTGGTTTGATGATCAATCAGCTCGTGGCCAAAAAGCTGGTGCGCAAAGAATTCGATGGCAACCTGACCCACATCAGCATTTCCCCGCCCGCCAACTTCAGCACCGATGGGGAAGATCCCTTGGCGATCGCCCTGACGCTCGATGACTTCAACCCCCGCACCGATGCCGTCCCCATCGCCAGCATTCTGGCCCAAAACTATAGCTGGCTCCACAGTAAAGGCAGCGCCAGCTCCTACAAAATCATCCGAGGCCTGCGGAAATGGGCCGAGCAATATCCCCAGGGAATGCGGGTGCTGCGGCGGCGGGATAGCGGCCAGGCGATCGGCTTCTACAGCCTGTTTCCCACGGACAGCAGCTCCGAAGAAAAATTCTCCCAGCCCCCCAGCGACAGCCTCTACCTGTTCTCTTCAGAAACCCAAGACCCAATTCGCCTGGCCAGCCTGGGGGATCCCTCCTGCTACGCCGTCTTCATTCGCAGTTGGCACATCGATCCGGCCTACCGCCAATCCGCCTCCCTGGTGCAGTTCCTCCAAGACACCCAGCAGCGACTGGGTGCCATGCGCCAGGACTTTCCCAACCTCTGCGACCTCTATGCACCCAGCATCAACCCCGAAGCTGAAGCCCTCTGCAAAGCCCTGGGGTTCCAAAGCACCACCCACGATCCCAAGCTGTCCCTATCCTGGCTGTATTTGGCCCTAGACCATTTCCTCGACAACGATGACCTGGCCAGCAGCATCGCGCCGCTGTTTGGCTAGGATGCTCACCCCTGGGCATATCTTAATCACAGTCCCCCGTCGTCAGCAGGCCGCTGTCGGAGCGGGCACAGCTATCGTCGCTCAGCAAGGTGACCCGGAAGCGCATCGAATCCTGGCCATCCAACACCTGGGCATCATCGGCGGCCCGGACACCATCCTCGACCCGAAAGCGCGATTCCAGGGTCACGGCTTCGCCCACCTTGACCAGCACCGAAACCGCTGTGGCGGCTTTGCCCTGGGCGCGATCGCCCTCGCCCGGCCCAGGAAACCGAGCCAGTTGGTAGTCCAGCTTGGGCACCAAACGGCCATTGACCCAGGTTTGGGAGCTGAGGCGGTAGTTGACATAGTCCGTGGCGGGGCGCAGAAACTGGCCCCCCAGGGTGCGTTCGATTTGCAGTGCCAGCGGCGAGCCCTGGGGCAGGCGCTTGGAGCTGATGTGGAGGGTGTCGCCCCAGACCAGCTCGGCGGTGGCTTTGATCTTGCCCGATCGCTGCTGGTCGGGGGGCAGGGCGCTTAGGCTGAGGGCTTCGCTCTTGGCCACCTCGCCAATGCGCAGTTGATCGATGCGGTGGATGGCCTGGGCCTGGTGGCCAGCGACTGCTAGGCGTTGTTCATCGACATTGGGGACTGTTTCCTGGGTCTGAAAATCGGCCACCTGGGGATAGATCACCAGCGGCCCCAGGGGCAGATCCGCCACCTGGCCCGCCAGCTCCACATGGTTGCTGCGGCCATAGCCGACAAAATAGCTGGCCGAGGGATCCGCTGCTGTACAGAGATTGCCACACAGCACAAACCCAGCCGCCCAGGCCGACCCCGGCCAAGCTAGGCTCAGGGCCAGCCCGAGGGCGACTCGCCCACCCTCCAAACCCACGCCTCTGCCCTTGCCCCAGCTTGCCCCTGCTCTGCCCCATGATTGCGATCGCTCCATACAGTAAGCAATTTTGCAGACCAGCCCCCAGAATAGCAGCCCCCAGAACGCCAACCAGCAAACCCTGCAAAGCCTTGGCGCGAGACCCAGGCATAAGGTCGAGGCCTCGGTCCAGAGTCCAGATTCAGGTGTAAGCTCAACTATCTCGCCTGGCTTGTCAGGCCTCCCCTGGGGCTATAGAGTAGTAGTAACAGCAACAGCTCGCCAGGGTAATAACGCCCATCCAGCGCCCCAAAAACGCCGGAAAAGCCCCAGGCTATACCCAGGTCGAACCCAGGTCGAACCCAGGTCGAACCCAGCCCAACGACGGCCAATCTTGGGATTCAAACCCCAACCTCAATCGCAGTTTCCATTACAGTTTCCCCCTAGACCAAGCCAGAAAACCCTCAATCCCAAGCCCTCTTGTTAGGGCTTCCTGACCGAACCATTGAATTTAGAGAGGGATTTGTTCTGCGTAAAGCAGGCTTTTTGGAGGCCAGAGTCGGGGAGACTTTGCACCAAAAAATGGAGAATTCTGCACTTCCGTAGCTCGCTAGGCTTGACTTTTGGGCTTTGCTACAGCTCCAATGTCACCAGACAATCCAATTTTTTTCAAACTACGCTTTCTCTCCCATGGGGACATCCGTGGGGCAAACTCAAAATATTTCTCGCTTTTCTGACACAACCGTGATATTTATTCAATGTTGCAGAGGGAACTAGCGATCGCAATTGCGGTTGCACCGGCATTTTCCCACCAGCGGCAACATCCTTCACCCTGCATGAGAGACCATGGCTGATATTGACGAACTGGCCCAAGACATTACCGATAGCTGCATCGCCCTGCGAGTGCGTCAGCTCAACCGCGTGATCACCAGCATTTACGAAGAGGAGCTACGTGCCCACAGCTTGACCATCGCCCAGCTCAATATCTTGGCCCTCGTTGCCCAATATGAGATCATCACGCCCCAAACCATTGGCGTGGAGTTGCGGATTGAGAAATCCACCCTCAGCCGGGGGCTGGATCGCATGGTGCGCAATGGCTGGCTCGAAGGGGCCTACAGCGAGGGCGGTCGGTTGCAGTCGGTCAAGCTATCCAGGGCGGGCGAGAAGCTGCTGAAGAAGGCTGCGACGGGCTGGGCCAGCGCCCAGGAGCAGGTGGAGGAAGCCCTCGGTAAGCGCAATATGAAGAATTTGTTCACAGCGGTGGCCAAGGTGGTGGGTGAGGGCGGCGAATAGCTCCTTGCTTTTCGAATAATCTGGGATCCCAGGCAGTCTGAGATCCCTGGCTCCCGGCGCGCAACCCAGCTTTGATACCCCGACCCAGGCCTTTGTCATGCCCTCCCTGACCTTTCCTAAAAAACTGATGCTGCTGGGCTCCGGGGAGCTGGGCAAGGAGCTGGCGATCGCCGCCCAGCGCCTGGGCCAAACCGTGATCGCCGTAGATCGCTACGCCAATGCCCCCGCCATGCAGGTGGCCGATGCCTGGGAGGTGATTTCGATGCTGGATGGCGAGGCCCTGGCGCGCATTGTTGCCCAGCACCAGCCTGACTTGATCGTGCCGGAGGTGGAAGCCATTCGCACGGAGAAGCTCCAGGAATTTGAGCGCCAGGGCATCACGGTCATTCCCACGGCCCAGGCCACGGATTTGACCATGAACCGCGATCGCATCCGCGACCTGGCCCACGGGGAGCTGGGCCTGCGCACCGCCCGCTATGGCTATGCCAGCAGCCTGGCGGAATACCAAGCCCTCAGCGCCGAGCTGGGCTTTCCCAACGTGGTCAAGCCAGTGATGTCCTCCTCGGGCAAGGGCCAATCGGTGGTGCGATCGCCCCAGGAGGTCAAACCGGCCTGGGACTATGCCATGGCGGGCTCGCGGGGGGATGCCCAACGGGTGATCGTCGAAGAATTTATTGACTTTGAGCTGGAAATTACCCTGCTGACGATTCGCCAATGGCAGGGGCCAACGCTGTTTTGTCCGGCGATCGGCCACCGCCAGGAGCGGGGCGACTACCAAGAATCTTGGCAGCCCTGCGGCCTCAGCCCAGCCCAGGAACAACAGGCCCAGGCCATGGCCCGCCAGGTCACCGATGCCCTGGGAGGCGCGGGCCTGTTTGGGGTGGAGTTTTTTATTACTCCCGATGAAGTCATCTTCTCCGAACTCTCCCCCCGCCCCCACGACACCGGCATGGTCACCCTGGTCTCCCAGAATCTCAACGAGTTTGAACTGCATCTGCGGGCCATCCTGGGCCTGCCGATTCCGGCGATCGAGCAGCTTGGCCCCAGCGCCAGCAGCGTCATCCTCTCACCAGGAGAAATTCAGGCCGTAGGCTTCACGGGACTCGCCGAAGCCCTCACCGAACCAGGCGTAGACCTGCGCCTGTTTGGCAAGCCCGATGCCCGACCCTATCGTCGCATGGGCGTGGCCCTAGCGCGGGGCAGCTCCACCAACCAAGCTCGGCAAAAGGCCAATCGAGCCGCAGCGCAAATTTCAGTTATAAAACTAATAGACTCGGGCGTAAGTTTGGCCCCCTCACCCCAACCCCTCTCCCACAAAGGGGAGAGGGGCTCCGATCCGTCTCCCCTGCTCCATCCAATGGAGAAGGGGTTGGGGGATAGAGTCGGCTTAAGCTAGCCTGAGAACTTCCGCCCTGCCGCACTAGACCACCTGCCGCACTAGACCAATAGCCCCCCCCCAAGTAGCCCCCCAAGTAGCC
>JAAUQQ010000122.1 GCA_012032745.1 Synechococcales cyanobacterium RM1_1_8 | reverse complement strand
GCTTGCCGTGTTACCTAGATAAGACCAGATGAAGTAGGAAAGCTTCTTTGCGGCACCCATTTGATTGTGGTGCGAGAGTAAAGAAGCCCGCGCTCTATCTGAAAGATGAGCGTCGGGAGTATGTCACGGAATGGGTAAGGGTAATGACCATGGACGACAAGCGATTTTTAGGCATGTTTGGCCTATCGGAGGCGGAGGCGATTCGGCTGTTGGATGCGCCGATGGGTTCCGAAGAAGGTCAGTCGCGCTATGTAGCGGCCTGTGAGCTGGCGAATTATCCGACGGCGGGGGCGATCGCCGCCCTGACCCGCGCCATCGAAAACACTGCCCCCGAGCTGAATAATCGCATCGTTCGCCGAAAAGCCGTGGAGACGCTGGGCCGCTTGAAGGCCAGCCAGGCGTTGCCGATTATTGGCGATTGCCTGAAAGACGAGGATAACTACACCGTGGAGAATGCGGTTTGGTCCATTGGCGAAATTGGTACGGATGATGAATCTGTTTTGGCGGCGATGGCAGCGCTGCTGGACAAGCCGGAACAGACCTATCGGGTGATTATCCATACCTTGGCGAAGCTGGGATATCAAACTGGCGTGGAGAAGATTCGCGGCTTTGTGGACCATGAGGATAAGACCATCGCCAGTGCGGCCGTGACGGCGATCGCTCGGCTGACGGGCGATCGCGCCTTGCTCCAAACCGTCACCGAATTCCTCTTCCACCCCAATGTCTACACCCGCCGCCTCTGCATCCAAGACCTGATCGATGCCCAGTATTGGGAAGCCATCCCGGAGATTGCCAAGGCTCCGGTGTCGGTGGTCTTCCGGCTGCGGGGCATTCGCGCCCTGGCCGATGCGGGCCATGCCGCAGGCAAACTCAGCTTTACAGAAGTTCAGCCCCCCCTGGAAAAAGCGCTCTATGACCATCCCCAGGACATTACGATGGTCCATGAGTATGATCCGCCGCCAACGCTGGCGTTTTTGATTGACGAGCTGTTTCAAACGGACTTTGGCCGCTGCTATCTCGGCAGCCAGATTTTACTGACCGAACATCGGGATGCTGCTAAGGCGGCGGTGATGGCGGCTTATATGGATAAGGCTCGCAGTGACTATGGCGCTCATTACCATGTTATGAAGCTAATGGGCTGGCTGAAGTTAGATATGGCCTATGGGCTGATCGTCAGTGAGGGCTTGAATAATCCTCAGCCGCAGTTCCTCAAGTCTCGCTATGCGGCGGCGCTGACCCTGGGGGAGCTGGGCGATCGCGCGGCGATCGCCCCCTCAAAGCCTGTTTGGATTCGCCCTTGTGGACGCTGAAGTATGCGGCGTTGCTGGCGCTGGAGAAACTGGGAGATCGCAGCGGCCTAGACATCGCCAGCCAAGATGACGACTGGCTGATTCGCGCTAAAGCCCAGCAGCTATCTGAAACTGCTCTAGCATCCTAGAATCCAGACCTGATTGAATCAAGATTTTTTACGACCATGAGCACCGAAGCCCTGTTTGCCCAGTTGAAGCACCCCAATCCCAACCTGCGCTCCCGAGCGATCTGGGAATTGGCGGAGGTTTACGATGCCGACACCATCGCCAGCCTGATGGCAAATTTGGGCGAAGACGATGTGGTTTTGCGGCGGTCTTCCGTGAAAGCCTTGGGCGCGATCGGTCCCGATGCCGTACCCTCCGTGGTCGAGGCGTTGCTCCACAGCGACAGCGTGACCGTGCGAGGCAGTGCCGCCAAAGCCTTGGCCCAGGTGGCCGTGCAGCATAGCAATGTGCCCTTTCCCCAGATTGGCCTGGATGGATTGGAGAAAGCCATGGCCGATGACAACCCGGTGGTTCACATCGCTTCGGCCATGGCCCTGGGTGAGGTGGGGCTTCAGGCCGTGGAGATTTTGATTCAGGCGGTGAATGAGACGGAGAATCTGGGTTTGGCGGTGTCGGCGCTGAATGCTTTGGGGGGGATTCCTGATGAGCGGGCCAAGGCGGCGCTGGCGGCGATCGCCAATGATCCATCCAAGGATGTCTATCTTCAGGAAACGGCGACGAGTGCCCTGTCTCGCCAGGACTTGGTCAAGGGCTTTAAAAAATCCTAGGCTTGAGCAGCGTTGAAGTCACCAGTTTTCCTCGCCCCAGTCATCCGCTTCCACCGACACGACAGTGGCACCCTGACCGGATAGCTGGGTAATCGCCAACTGCATCACCTGCTCCAAAGCCATGTTCTCTTCCTGAGCCAGAGCCGCATTCAACGGCTCCAAGGCGGACCGATCGCCAATCTTCATCAGCGCCAAGGCCGCCGCCTTGCGACTGGCGGGCACATCTTGCTCCAGCATTTTCAGCAGGTTCGGCACTGCGGGGCGGTGGGCCAGAATGCCTAAAACAGAGGCAGCTTCCAGGCGCACATCCTCCACATCGTCCCCCAGGGCCTCAACCAGCACTTCAAAATCGCGGGGTTCAGGATTTTCCTGGGCGACTTTTGCGATCGCCGCCACCACCGCCGCCCGCACCGCAGGCGAGGCCGAATTCCGCGCCCCATAGAAATCCTCCTTCGCCGCTTCCCCCAGAAACGCCAACGCCCAGGAGACATGGCCCTTCGTCGTCTCAGGCAGCTCCTCCCGCTCCAGTAATTCCAGCAGCACCGGCGCAGAGGCCCGACCCATCTGGGTCAAGGCCCCAGCACAAGAGCCATGGACCACCGTATCCCCATCCCCTAGCAAGGCCTGGACCAACACCGGAATCGAAGCGGGATTGGCGATCAAGGCCAGGGTTTTTGCCGCCGCCCGACGCACCATGGGATTGGCGTGGTGGGCCAAACCTTGGGACAACACGCCCACCGCCGGGTCACCAATCTCGCCCAGGGTCTCCGCCAGACGCAGGCGCTTCATGCCTCGCTTATCCGCAAACCGCTCCACCAATTCCGCCAGCACAGCTTCATTCGCGGGATCAAACGTCCCCGCTGCCCGCTGCTGGGCCACTTGTTCCAGCAGGGCATCGGTAGCGGCTTGGTATTCAGCACCAGCGGGATCTAGGGTGAGGGCGTGGGTCATGGTTGGTGGAGAGCTAGGAAGAATTGAATGCGGGAGGGGAGGGGAGTAGGTGATTGGTGATCGGTGATTGGCGATCGATGATAGTTGGTGATAGGAGGTCTTCAGCGATTACCCATGACCCATGACCCGTGACCCATGCCCCATGACCCTACCCCACTTCCAAATCAGCCTTACGCTGTTTCAGCTCTGCCAAAGCACCGTCGAGTTTGGCCAGTTCCGGCTCTAGCTGCTGCATCACCGCTGATTTGGGCAGTTTGGCTCGTTTTGCGGCGGCCACGGTGTCATTAACCAGGCGATCGCGGTATTGCTGACATTCCTCAATCAACGCGGCCAAGGATTCAGCGGTTTCGGGGGGCTCGGAGCCAGCCGCCGCACCCAGTTCGCCATTCTCAGAAAAATTAACCATATTTCAAAGTCCTATGAATAAATACCTCAGCCAGCCATTAGCCCCACGGACTTGAATCGCTTGAAGCCTTGCCCTGTCATTTTCCCAGATTCCATTCCAGGCTGGCAAATGAAACCCATCGGTTTGTCGGGGCGGCAGGTGAATCTCTGGTTTTGCTAGAGCCAAGGTCTGGCTCAATCACAGGTCTGGCTGGAGAAAGGCGATCGCATCCCACCGCTCCAGCCCATCACCGGCCCATCACCGGCCCATCACCAGGCCCCAAAATTGGAATCCACCCTCATCGCCCCAGATTACAGCCCCAAGGCCAACGCCGATTTTCTGATTTCTGAAGGAAAGTAGGTCCATTTACAACATAAATTTTTGTTAAAACCACGGATTTTCAAGCTCTTCCCTCGGAAAGATTGCATTGCCAATGCCAGGTTCTAGGCTTTTATAAAAAATGAGAGACTGGGGCAAAGATCCTTAGATCCCTTGTTCTGTATCATACTTGGCGGTTTTCAAAAAACTGAGCTGACATCATGTCACCCATACGAATCGTTAATGCAAATAATGACATTTCAGTCAAGCTTGTGTTAACGTTCATAACAGTTGGAAAGACCTAGTCAGGCAAGAACTAGCATTTAACAGCCAATGCTAACCCTGCACTACTGACCGTACTCAGCATCTGCTTCGAGGTTGTTTCTAAGACATCATTGCTTAGACATTGCTCGAAGGGCGACTCGATATTACTGGAGGCGAAATCTATGTCTAACAGCGAAAGCGGCGTTAAACTTCTCAGCATGGAACAGCAGTTTACGCTGCGTAAGTACCAGGCTCAGGTCAAAGGGGTCTCCCGCGAGGAGCTCGAAGACCTGTTTTTGGAAGTCATGCGCCAAAAAATGGCCCAGGAAAATGTATTCAAAGACCTCATGAAACAGGCCTGAAAGAATCTCGTTGGCGATCTCGACGGCCCGCCGTCCTAGGGCACGCCCCCAAGTTCTATCGTTCCGCAGCGAGGCTCCCCGTGGGGAGCCTCGCTTTTGTTTGGTCGGGCTTCTGTTTTTAGGAAGGCAGCCTCGGGAGGCAGTCTCGGGAGGCAGCCTGGGGAAACGGGCCAGGGCTCAGGCAACCCGGCGTTCTAGGTATTGGCCAATCATTTGCTCCTCGCCTGCGCGGGAGATCACCGTTTGGCGGGTGCGGTAGCGATCGCCAATCAACTTCACCTCTTCCTCGAACAGCGACTGGTTATATTCCGTGCGCAACACCATGGCGCGGGGGGTCGGAAAGCTGAACTGGGCCGTGACTGGCTCCGGGGTGGCAAAGCCGCGATCGCGATAGAGCACATCCCCCAGCAGACCAAACACCGTTGCCCCCTGGACGCTCTTCTGGCTGGGGCCAACATATTGGCTATCCCAGGAAATTTGGAGCCCACAGGTCATCTCCAGCGCCGTTCCCAGGCCGTGGGCCAGGGCCAGGGCCGCCAGGGCAGGGGCATCGGCTTCGAGGTAACAAATGTTCAGATCGCTGACGACTTCCTGGATGACGCCGCTTTTGAGCGTGTAATAGCGACGTTCAGAGCGCCACTGGCCGATGGAATCCTGGAAAAACTGAACCGCTTGGTCTTCCGCCGAGGGGGAGGCGATCGCGAGGGATAGGGTCATAGGACAATGGAGAAAGAACTTCTTGGAAAGCATGTTCATCCGCCCAGGCGGCTGGCAATGCATCAACGTCAATGTATCAACAGCCACCTTTGGCAAGGCTTTGCAAACAATCTTTTCTCGATCGTAACACTTGTTAATCTAGATGCTGTTTCAGCCAATACGGATCCACGCCGATCCCACGCCGATCTCGCTCCTCCCCTCTGCTCTCCTGTTTGCATGTTCCTGCCGCCATGAAGCCGATGTCCCTGCCCGAACTCATGGCCGCCGATCGCCAGCATGTCTGGCATCCCTACGCCGCCATGCCCAATGCCCAGCCGATGTTTGCGGTCAAATCGGCCCAGGGCGTTTGGTTAGAACTCGAAGATGGACGGCGGTTGGTGGATGGGGTTTCGTCCTGGTGGACCTGTATCCATGGCTATGGCCATCCGCGCTTGAACCGAGCGGCCCAGGCCCAGATCGCCCAAATGTCCCATGTCATGTTCGGCGGCTTGACCCACCAGCCGGGGGTGCAACTGGCCCAAAAGCTGGTGGCGATGACGCCGGAGCCCCTGCAAACCGTATTTTTTAGCGATTCTGGCTCGGTGGCGGTGGAGGTGGCGATGAAGCTGGCGGTGCAGTATTGGCACAATCGCGGCCAGCCCCAAAAACATAAATTTTTGACCCTGCGCCGGGGCTACCACGGGGATACCTTCGCGGCGATGTCGGTCTGCGATCCGGTGAATGGGATGCACCATTTGTTTGGCGATCGCCTCGTCCCCCAGTTTTTCGCCGAGGCCCCTCAGATTCCCTTCCACGGCACCTGGGACGAGGCCGACATCCACAGCTTCGAGCAGTTGCTCAAAAACCACAGCGACGAAATCGCCGCCGCCCTGTTCGAGCCAATTGTGCAAAATGCCGGGGGGATGCGTTTCTACCATCCCGAATATCTGCGCCGGGCCGAGCAGCTCTGCCGCGACCACAATGTTCTGCTGATTCTCGATGAAATCGCCACGGGCTTTGGCCGCAGCGGTGAGCTGTTTGGCTGCAACCATGCCGGGATTAGCCCAGATATCATGTGTGTCGGCAAGGCCCTGACCGGCGGCTTCATCAGCCTGGCGGCGACCCTGACCACCCGCCAACTCAGCGAAACCTTCGCCCAGGGAGAGGCTGGGGTGTTCATGCATGGGCCGACGTTCATGGCCAATCCCCTGGCCTGTGCGGTGGCCCTGGAGAATTTGGAACTGCTGGAAAGCTACGACTGGCGCGGGACGGTGCAACGGATTGAGGCCCAGCTCCGGGCGGAGCTAGAGCCCTGTCGAGCCTTGGCGGGGGTCAAGGATGTGCGGGTGTTGGGGGCGATCGCCGTGGTGGAGCTGGAACATCCCATCGATCTGGCGGTGGTCCAGCCCCAGTTTGTCGAGCGGGGAGTTTGGCTGCGGCCCTTTGGGCGACTGATTTACACGATGCCGCCCTACATCATCGAGCCCTCGGCGCTGCGCCAAATTACCCAAGCCATCCAGGAGGTGGTGGCGGGCTTGGTGCCGTGAGCGGGCGGTTTAGGAAGGCGGGTTATAGGAACTTACTGCGGCCCATGGTGACGCTGGGGCTGAAGCCGCCTCGCCTCGGGCTGGTCATTTCCTGGAGGTTGGAGACCTCATTGATCAAGCCCACCTGGCGCGTGTATTCGTGGCGCAAAATGGCGATGTAGCGCTGGCGTTCCTCATCGCTCTGGGCTCGCTCCAACATGTTCAGGGCCATGTTGACGTTGGAGAGCGGCGTGCGAAACTCCTCGATCATTTTGTTGAGTAGATCGGCCTTGCGAACCACTTGATCTTCTTGGTTGCGGACTTCTTTTTCGAGGACTTGGCTGCGGGCTTTTTCGAGCTGGACCTGCTGCTTGGTCTGCGATCGCCGCACCAAACGCACCTGAATCATCGCCAACAGCTCATCGACGGTAAAGGGCTTGGTCAAAAAATCATCGGCTCCCAGGGCCATGCCCTGGCGCTGGTCTTCCCGGCGGGAGCGGGCCGTAAGAAACACAAAGGGCAAATCCTGGGTTGCGGGATCCGATCGCAATTGCTCCAGCAGGCTGTAGCCATCCATGTCGGGCATATTAATATCGCAGATCACCAGGTCCGGAATCTGGTTTTTGAGGGCGGTCATTGCCGCCCGGCCATCTTCGGCTGTGGTCAGGCCATAGCCCGCCAAGCCAAGCACATCCTCCAGGCTATCTCTAACCAGGGGCTCGTCCTCAATCAGGAGAATCTGGGGCATGGTTTTGATGAAGAATCAACAAGGGGTGGTTCTCTAGAGTATCTCTCTACGGAGAATGTTAGGCCAGAAAGCATAAAAAGAGACTTTCTATACACTCGTCTACGGAACTGAAGCCGGGCGCTAAAATAATGTCGTTTCATTTCGCTGTTCCCCGTTGAGCTTTCGCTGTGAGCAATTCTGTTTCCGATCCCCAATCTCGGTTCGCACGCTTGCAGGAACTGCGCCATCTGCTGACCCAGGCCAGCAACGCCTACTACATCCTCGATGCGCCGATGATGGAGGACAGCGTTTACGATCGCCTCTACCGCGAACTCCAGGATCTAGAAGCCAGCCACCCCGAACTGATCACCCCGGACAGCCCCACCCAGCGCATCGGCGAACGGCCCGCCGCCCAGTTCAACTCGGTCCGCCACGAGATTCCGCTCTACAGCCTGGAAAATGCCTTTGATGCCGCCGAGCTGCAAAAGTGGGATGAGCGCTGGCGCAGAATCGAAGACCGACCCGATGCCGACTATGTCTGTGAACTGAAAATCGATGGATCGGCGATCGCCCTCACCTACCGCGATGGCCTGCTCAGCCGGGGCGTCACCCGAGGCGATGGCACCCTGGGCGAAGACATCACCCAAAACATCCGCACCATCCGCACCATTCCCCTGCGCCTCAACCTGCCCAACCCGCCCGCCCAGCTAGAGGTGCGGGGCGAAGCCTTCATTCCTCTGGAGACCTTCGAGGCGCTCAACCTGGCGCGGGACCAAGCGGGAGAAGAACGCTTTGCCAACCCACGCAATGCTGCCGCTGGCAGCCTGCGCCAGCTCGATGCCCGCATCGTGGCCCAGCGGCGGCTGGACTTTTTTGCCTACAGTCTCCAGTTTCCCGATGGCGTTGCGCTGGATTCGACGTTTGAGCCCCAAACCCAGCCCCAAACCCAGCCCCAAACCCAGTGGGAATCTTTGGAATTGCTCCAACGCCTGGGGTTTCGCGTCAACCCCAATCGCCAGCGCTGCACTAGCCTGGCCGAGGTTCAAGCCTATTTTGATCAGTGGGATAGCCAGCGCCACGGCCTGCCCTACATGACCGATGGGGTCGTGGTCAAGCTCAATGATGTCCGGCTCCAGACCGAGCTGGGCTTTACCCATCGCTTTCCCCGCTGGGCGATCGCCCTCAAATATCCCGCCGAGGAAGCGCCCACCACCGTCAAACAGGTGACTTTTCAGGTGGGCCGCACCGGCGCAGTCACCCCCGTGGCGGAGCTGGAACCCGTACAACTCGCGGGCACCACCGTGGCGCGGGCGACGCTGCACAATGGCGATCGCATTGCCGAACTGGACCTTCACCTGGGCGACACCGTCGTGGTGCGCAAGGCGGGCGAAATCATCCCCGAAGTGGTGCGCACCCTGGCCGAACTGCGCCCCGCCGGAGCCCCGGCGATCGCCATGCCCAGCCACTGTCCCCGCTGTGGCCAGGCCCTGGTGCGGCCCGAGGGCGAAGCCGTGACCCGCTGCATCAACCGCGCCTGCCCGGCGATCGTCACAGGCGCGCTGCTCCACTGGGTCAGCCGCGATGCCTTGGACATCGATGGCCTGGGCAAAAAGTTGGTGGAACAACTCACCGACAAGGGCTTGGTCCGCTCCCTGGCCGATCTCTACCGGCTGACCGCCGATGAACTGGCCAGCCTGGAACGCATGGGCCAGAAGTCGGCCCAGAATTTGGTAGGGGCGATCGCCGCTTCCAAACAACGCCCCTGGTCCCGCGTACTCTACGGCCTCGGCATCCGCCATGTGGGCCAGAGCAATGCCCAGATCCTGGCCCAGCAGTTCCCCAGCCTGGCCGCCCTCAGTGCTGCGACCCCCGAGGCGATCGCCCAGGTCTACGGCATCGGCGATGAAATTGCCCAATCCGTCCACCGTTGGTTCCAAGACCCCGCCAACCAGCCCCTCCTGGCCGCGCTCCAACAGGCCGGGCTCCAGTTTGCCAGCACAACAGCCTCGGCTTCCGTGGGGGCCCAGCCCTTGGCGGGCCTGACCTTCGTGATCACCGGCACCTTGCCCAGCCTCTCCCGCAGCGAAGCCAAAGCCTTGATCGAACAGGCGGGGGGCAAGGTGACTGGCTCAATCAGCAAAAAAACGAGCTACGTGGTCGTGGGGGCCGATGCCGGTTCAAAGCTGGAAAAAGCCGCCGCGCTCAACGTCACCCAGCTCAGCGAAGCGGAACTCCAGGCCCTGCTGGCCTGAACGCCTGGGCCTGAATATTCGGGCCTGAACGCCTGGGTC
Source organism: Synechococcales cyanobacterium RM1_1_8 (assembly GCA_012032745.1). Classification (GTDB taxonomy): domain Bacteria; phylum Cyanobacteriota; class Cyanobacteriia; order PCC-9006; family JAAUQQ01; genus JAAUQQ01. The sequence goes on along the minus strand of JAAUQQ010000122.1, from coordinate 2,973 downwards.
TGAACGCCTGGGCCTGAACGTCTAGGCCTGAACGCCTGGGTCTGAACGTCTGGGCCTTGTCTCCAGGGAAGTTGAGCTTCTTTCCTGGCAGATTTGTGTAGGGCAAGGCAAGAATGGTACAAAGCCTGGAAAACGACTCCGGGGAAAAAACGTAAAAATACGATGAAGTTTATGGATAGTTTCATCCATAATTTATATTCAGTAGGGATGAGGTGTAGCAAAGGTTTGGGCATCTACCAACCCCAGACTTTCACTTCAGCGTATGTGTTTTCCCTAGTCAGGAAAGGTGCTGCCAATGTCTGGTCTCTCTCGCCCTAAAACACCGGGGCATCCTAAAACACCCCCTAAAACACTAGAGCGGTCCTTGGCGATCGCCCTAATCCTACTCAGCGCGATCGCCGCGCCAGCCCCACCGGCCACTGCCAACCCAGGTGGGGTCACGAGCCTCGGCAGCAACACTTTGGCGACCCGCCACCGGCTCCCCAGGCAGGAAAGCCGGAACCTGGCGCTGATGGATCGATACAATGCCCTCCCCCAACAGGCGCGATCGTTCATCAGCCTCGGCCTGCTGGGCAGCCTCGGTCTCTTCGCCGCCTTCCGCCCGCTGGATCGCCGCCTGAGCAAAAATTGAGCGATCGCCCGCTCAGCTCCAACCGCAACAAACCCCAGCCCCGCTGCTTGATGTCAGCAGGGGCTGGGGTTTATGTCGGCAAGGCCCGGCGTGGTTGCACCGGGCTCGTAGTCCTAGCTCGCCAGTCCTAGCTCGCCAGTCCTAGCTCGCCAGTCCTAGGCCCCGGCCAGACTCGGCTCCTTCGCCGCCGCAGGCTTCACTGCCGCTTCGCCAATCAAGTCCGCCACAATCTTGCCAGAACTCAACACCCCCGGAACGCCCGCGCCAGGGTGGGTGCCCGCCCCCACCAGATACAGATTGGGAATGTCCTCACTCTGATTGTGGGGCCGGAACCAAGCCGATTGGGTCAGCGTCGGCTCCACCCCAAAGGCACTGCCCCGGAAGCTATTCAGCTCGCCTGCAAAGTGAGTCGGGTCGATGCGGTGCTCAGAGATGATGTGCTTAGACAACTCTGGCATGTAACCCATGTCTTCGAGATATTTGACGATGGAATCGCGGTACTGATCGCCCTTGACGCTCCAGTCGATGTCGCCCTTCTTCATATTGGGCACAGGCGACAGGATATAGAAGGCATCGCAGCCCTCCGGGGCGAGGGATGGGTCCGTTTTGGTCGGGCGATAGACATAGAGGGAAAAGTCATCGGCCAGGAGCTTACGCTGGAAGATGTCATCCAACAGCTCCTTGTAGCGCGGCCCCATGATGATTTCATGGTGGGCCAGGTTGTCGTACTTTTTGTCCGTGCCGATGTACATCACAAAGGCAGACATAGAATATTTCAGCGTCTTCATGCGGAAGTCGCTGTTCCATTTACGGAACTGTTTTGGCACCATTTTTAAGTACGTATTGCCGATGTCCGCATTGCAGACCACCGCATCGGCCTCAATCACTTCGCCATCGGCCAGGCGCACGCCCTTGGCGCGCTTGGTGGTTTCATCGATCAAAATTTGATCGACGGTTTCGTTCAAGCGCAGCTTGCCGCCGCACTCTTCAAACAGCTTCACCAGGGCGCGCACCAGGGCTCCGGTGCCCCCCATGGTGAACCAGACGCCCATCTCCTGCTCCAGACGGTGAACCATGGTGTACATGGCGCTGGACTTGTAGGGGTGGCCACCGAGGAAGAGGGGGTGGAAGCTGAAGGCTTGGCGCAGGCGGTGGTCCTTGAGGTAGCTGTTGACGATGCCCGCCACGGAGCGATAGGCCTGGACCTTGATCATGTCCGGGGCGGCCTTCATCATGTCCCAGAGCTTAATGAAGGGCTTGTCGATCAGGGGCATGGCCTTTTCGTAGGTCTCCTGGGCCTTGGCCTTGAGCTTTTCGTAGCCCGCGAGATCGGCTTCGTTGAAGTCTTTGATCTGGCGCAGCAGGGCTTCCTCATCGTCGTTGTAGTGGAAGACGGAGCCATCTTCAAAACGAATGTTGTAGAAGGGGTCGAGCTTGACGAACTCGACGTAGTCTTCGCGTTTCTTGCCAGCGATTTCGAAGATGTCATCAACGATGTAGGGGGCGGTGATGATCGTTGGTCCCCCGTCGAATTGAAAGCCATCCTGTTCGTAGACGTAGGCACGGCCACCGGGCTTATCTCGCTTGTCGAGCACCAGCACCTCATGGCCCTGGGCCTGGAGACGACAGGCGGCTGAAAGCCCACCAAAGCCACTGCCAATGACAACAATTTTCATTCCAAAAGTCCCTATCTGTTGAGCGCGAATTGCTGGGTCGTCATGCGAGTTGTCACGGGGCTTGTCACGGTCTTGGTTCGCGATCGCCCCATCCAGCCGCCCCGCCGCTGGGGAGTGGTTCAGCAGGATAATCTGGGCTGATGACAGGCCCATGGCAGGCCCGTGACAGGTTGTGAAGACGATTTGTGAATATAAGTAAATATAGCACTGGGTTTCCGTCCGGGTTGGGCAATTCGTGATGGGGGACGGGTTTGGGTTCCGAACCTGGGCCACTGCCCAGCCCTCCCAAGGGGGGAATGTAACGAATTACAACGTATACTAAAGCTGGACTGGACGACCGTCAGAAGCCGTTCCGCCCAATCTCCCTTGGTAAACCCTGCTGAGCCGGGGCGCTGTCCCAGCCGGGACCGGTGGTTCCAAGCGGGATTTTCGCAGCTTCCATGCAGACTGTCCCAGGCGCTGTCCCAGGCCGCTGTCCCACACGCTGTTCCAGCAACTGGGCTCGTGGCTGGGATCAGCAGCGGGATTGTCGCCATCGGGCGCAATGCTTTCTGGTAAGCTGACACCGCGAGCGATCGCACCCCAACCGCAATCCGTTGCCCTTTAACTGCCCTGTCTTTGATTTAGCGATGATTTAGCGATCGCTGCGGACAGGCTTGGAAATGA
>JAAUQQ010000121.1 GCA_012032745.1 Synechococcales cyanobacterium RM1_1_8 | reverse complement strand
GCCCCCCCACAGAAATTCCTGGATCTGTTCGTGGGTCAGCAACTGGCCGGGGTGCTGCATCAGATAGGTGAGCACGGCAGGTTTCCTTTTCGGATAGTTCGACTCGCCCTGCCGCTGCGGTGGCGACCTGGCCGGTGGGGTCGAGTTCGAGGTCTTCGACTTTGAGCAGGTGGCTGGGGCCTGGCGCTTCACGGCTGGGGGCGCTGGTGCGGAGCTGGGCGCGGACGCGGGCCAGGAGTTCGCGCAGTTCAAAGGGCTTGACCAGGTAGTCGTTGGCCCCGGCATCGAGGCCCTGGACGCGATCGTCGAGGGTGTCCTTGGCGGTCAAAAACAGGACGGGGGTGCTGTGGCCCTGCTGGCGCAGGGTTTGGCAGATTTCGAGGCCGGAGCGTTCCGGCAGCATCCAGTCGAGGATCAGCAGGTCGTAGGCTTGGCCCTGGGTTTGGGCGAGGCTGGCCAGGTCCAGGCCCGCTTGGCCGGTTTGGGCAATGTCCACCCGGTAGCCTTGCTGCTGGAGGACGCGGCTGAGGGGTGCGGTGAGTTCGGGTTCATCGTCAACCAGGAGGATGCGCAAGGTCGTTTCTGGGAAGGTTGGGATTAGTAAGGAGCAAAAATTTTTTCCGGGCCGGTCGTCCAGGGGCTACAGGATGGGAGACAAGCCTTGATAGAATCAGAAGCCGGTTCTGGACAGCGTCGTTGGCGATCGCGCCACTTTCACAGGCCCAACCAAAAACGCCCAACCAAAAACGCCCAACCAAAAACGCCCAACCAAAAACGCCCAGCCAAACTGTACACCTCCAGCCTTCGGGCTTCTCTCCATGCTAACCGTTGCCCTCGCCAAAGGCGCATTGCTCAAAGACAGCATTCGACTCTTTCAGTCCATCGGGCTAGATTTTAGTGCCTTCCTGGAGCCGGGGATGCGCCAGTTGCAGATCGAAGACCCGACCGGGCGGGCGCGGGCCTTGATTCTGCGCAACGGCGATGTGCCGGTCTATGTGGAATATGGCCAGGCCCACCTCGGCATTGTGGGCTATGACGTGCTCCAGGAAAAGCGGGCCAATGTGGCTCAACTGGTGGATTTGGGCTTTGGCGGTTGCCGCATGTCCGTGGCGGTCAAACAGACCAGTCCATACCGGTCGGCGCGGGATTTTCCAGCCCATGTGCGGGTGGCCTCTAAGTTTGTCGGCTGTGCGCGGGCCTATTTCCACGAGCTGGATATTCCCGTGGAGTTGATCTATCTCTCGGGCTCGGTGGAGCTGGGGCCGATTACGGGCATGTCGGAGGCGATCGTCGATCTGGTGGCAACGGGCACGACCCTGCGGGAGAACGGCTTGCAGGAGCTGGAGGTGCTGTTTGAGAGCACGGCGCGGCTGGTGGGGCACCCCCTCAGCTATCGGCTAAATCAAGATGGCATGGGGGAGATTGTGGCGAACATGCGGCAGCAGGTGATGGTCCCATAGGGCCATGGCAGAGGTTCCAGACCCCGGTTCAGGAGAAGTGGCCTGAATGGATGAATTCCGGGCATTGATTGTTTCAAAGCTCATCAACTCCGGGCAATGGGGGGCGGCGGGGCAAGATTGTGCGGCATCCTGGAGAAAGGTCTGAACCTTTTTAGCTTGAAACATCCATGAAATCTGCGACTCCGCCCAATTTGTCCCTCTCGATTTTCGGCACGATCGCCGCAATCGTCGTTTTCCTAGCCCTGAATGCCTTCATTATCATCAACCCCGGCCAGGCAGGGGTGATCAGTATCCTGGGCAAATCCCAAGATGGCGTGTTGCTCGAAGGCATCCATGTCAAACCACCCTTCATTTCGCGGGTCGATGTCTATGACACGACGGTGCAAAAATTTGAAGTGCCCGCCCAAAGTTCGACCAGAGATTTGCAGGAGCTGACGGCACGGTTTGCGATTAACTTCCGCCTGGATCCCGAGCGGGTGGTGGAGATTCGACGCAAGCAGGGCTCTTTGCAAAACCTGGTCAGCAAAATCGTCGCCCCCCAAACCCAGGAAGCCTTCAAAATCACGGCCTCTCTGCGCACCGCTGAGGAATCGATTACCCAGCGATCGGCCCTGAAGCAGGACTTTGACGATACCCTGAGCCTGCGGTTGGCAAAATATGGCGTGATCGTCTTGGATACCAGCGTGATCGACTTGAATTTCTCGACGGACTTTGCCAAGGCCGTGGAAGAGAAGCAGATCGCAGAGCAGCGCGCCCAGCGGGCGGTTTACGTGGCCCAGGAGGCAGAGCAGGAAGCCCAAGCCGACATTAACCGCGCCAAGGGTCGGGCCGAGGCCCAGCGCTTGCTGGCTGAAACGCTGAAGGCCAATGGCGGTCAGTTGGTGCTGCAGAAGGAAGCGATCGCCGCCTGGCGTGACGGCGGCTCCCAAATGCCCAAGGTGCTGGTGATGGGCAAGGATGGGGGCATTCCCTTCCTGCTGAACATGGGGGATGAATTGAAATAGGGGAGATTGGATGGGGTAGAGGAAATCGAGCAGCGATCGCCCCTCACCGGCCTAGTTTTTTGCGGATTTTTCCGAGGGTGGATTCAAGCCGCAGCCGTTGGATGCGCCAGGGAGCTAGGCCAGGCACCGTGGGTTGGGGGCGGGGCTGCCGATCTTGGTAGTCGAAGAAGGCGTTGATTTCCGTGAGGATGGTTGCCAGGCGGGGCAGGAGGCGATCGCGTCGATGCCCCGCCAACAGCATTTCCAAGTCTTCCAGCGGCTGGGAATGCACCAAGGCTGTGCCAATGCGCTGCAAGTCATAGTCGAGGGCATAGCCGCCGATTTTGTGGCAATTAAACCCAGGGTCCAGAAAGTCTGACAGGCCATGGTTGAGGCTGGAAAACACCTGGCAGCCACAGGCCAGGGCCTCCAAGGGCGGCAGGCCAAAGCCCTCGGTGACGCCGCTGGTGGCCCAATATTCCGCTGAATCGTAGAGGTAGAGCTTGGCCTGGTTGAATAGGCCCGGCAGATCCTCGACAAACTGGTCTAGGAGATAAACGTGATGTCTGGCTTGGAGAGCAGGAGCTAGTTGCTGAAGCAAGTATTTTGAAGATTTGCGGGCTTGGATGAGGATGTCGATGGGGCGATCGAGATGGCGGTTGCAGAACTCCGGCGAGATCTCATTGGGCAGATGGTACAGCAAGCCATTGTTAGCCCACTGGCCCCAGTAGCCCAAGCTATTGCGGCTGACGGTGATGATCGGCACCCCAGGGGGAATGGAAAAACCGTAGCCGGTGCTGTGGGCGTGGTAGATCACATGCTGGCCCTGGAGTTGCGCCAGCAGCTTGGGGGTGTCAAAGCCCCAGCCGATGACAAAGGCGCAGGGCGGCGATCGCCCCTACGCAGCAGGTCCGCCAAAAAGGATGCTCAGCCTCCCGCTGACGGTAGGTGACCAGGGCAGCTCCACAAATTTCCTGGGCCAGGGCGAGAGTCTTGAGTTCGGCAAACAGGCCACCGCCGCGAAATGCGCCGCTAGTGCCGGGGACAAGAAAATAGAGCTGGCGCACGGCTAGGCAGTGACGAGGGTTTTGACCAAGCCTTGGAACAGCGCCAGGCCATCGCTGCCGCCGATCGCCCCATCCGAAGCCCGCTCCGGGTGGGGCATCATTCCCATGACATTGCCCTGGCGGTTGCAAATCCCCGCAATATCGTTGCAGGAGCCATTGGGATTTCCCCCCAGACCATCACCGCCGTAGCGGAAAACCACTTGGCGGTTGTCTTCTAGGGCCTGGAGCGTCTCGGCGTCGGCGTGGTAACGGCCCTCGCCATGGGCGATGGGCAGGGTGATGGTTTGGCCCGCTTGATAGTTTTGGGTCCAGAGCAGGTCATTGCGCTCGACGGTGAGGGGAACGCGATCGCAAACAAAGTGCAAGTTCGCATTTCTGACCAACGCCCCCGGCAACAGACCCGCCTCGGTCAAAATCTGGAAGCCATTGCAAATGCCCAGCACGGGCTTCCCGGCTTGGGCATGTTCGATCGTGGCGCGCAGGGCGGGGGAGAAACGGGCGATCGCCCCACAGCGCAGATAATCGCCGTAGCTAAACCCGCCGGGGATCACCACAATGTCAATGTCCGAGAGGTCGCTGTTCTGGTGCCAGACCATGCGGGTGGGCTGCTGGAGCAGACCCTGGGAGACCCACTGCATATCGCGATCGCAGTTGGAGCCCGGAAAAACAATAATGCCAAATTTCATCGGAATTCCCTAGGCCGCCGCGAGTTCAAAACGATAGTTTTCGATCACTGGGTTGGCCAGGAGTTGGTCACACATCTGATCTAACTGGGCCTTGGCAGCTTCCTCGCTGTCGGCGGCGAGCTTCAGCTCCACATATTTGCCGATGCGCACGTCCTCAATGCCTTCGTGGCCGAGGTGCTGGAGGCCGGTCTCCACAGCGGTGCCAGCGGGGTCCAACACGGAGGGACGCAGGGTGACGTAAATCTTGGCTTGGTATTGGGTCACGGGCTCGAACCAGAATGACGGGGTGGGGGCTGGGGATTGGTTCCTGACCATGGGCCAGGGAACAGTGTCCTTCGCCCCGTTATTCTAACTTGACCTGGCCATCCCGATCCGGTCTGCTGGGAGCTAGGCGTCTCTGATTGAAAACCCTACAGCGCCGCCCGGCAATCCGCTAGAAATTCGTGGTCTTTGCTATTGGCGCTATTGAGGGCATACATATCAGCCAAGCCGATCTCCATTTCCACCGATTGGAGATCGCTGGAGGCGACGATCGCCGTCTCCGTCAAAGCCACTTCTTGGAGATAGGTCGCATCGCTAAAGGGGTCATCAATGCGCAGGGCAAGCTGTTTGTTGTTGAAGCGACCTTCGAAGCAGCTATAGGACGAATTGGGCCAATAGAGCGCACCGGCAACCTTCGCGCCTTTGACCTCAAAAACCATGTAAGCGTGATTAATTTGATCCCGTTCTGGCGCTTCGCCGTAGAAGTGAATGCCGTCTTGCAAGCGGGGGCCAGTGGAGCGGGGCAGGGCAGCGGCATTGACCAGGGCGAGCTGGAGCGCGGTCTCCTGCATCATGGCCTGGACGGCGCTGGTGATGGCGGTGCGGGGGCTGGCGGTGGTGCTGCTCGTAGTCTTGGCTTCGCGGTTAGCAGCGGCTGAAGTTGAAGCATTGGGAGCTGCTATCGCCCCCCCTTGCATCGTCATCAAAGCCAGGGAGCATAGCCCAACCACCTGGGCAGAGCGGAACCACTGGGGGCGGGCAAGTTGCTGTGTGTGCTTTTGTTGCGCGCCTGTTTGTTGCGCGCCTGTTTGTTTTGCGAGTGATTGAATTTTAAACATTGGAAATGACCCCCTAGTAATGCCGACCTGAATGTCTCCTATCCCCATATACGTTCATTTTCAAAGAAGTTCCTGAAAATGGCCTCACCCCTGGGACAGTTTTGGAAGCGACCGATGCTTGCTTTCCCGCTTGGATGGGTTGTCTTATCTTTCCTGCTTCGGGGTGGCCGAGATGTGACCGGGCTCAGAAAGTTTGCAAAACATAAGAACTTCACCACGAAACGTTACGTTCGGCGCTGTGTCTTAGAGATTACTAGCACCAGCCGATCGCGATTATGCAAGCCAGATCCATCGAGATCCCATGGCAACGAGGAGGGTGGTAATTCCCAAAGGTCAGGCCCAAGGTTACGGTGGGGATGAACCGCCTCCTCCGGGCTGTTGATTTTGGTTGACTGCTTGCAGCCCCAGCTTGCAGCCCCAGATCTAGCGTGGAATGACGACGTAGGCCGAGGGCAGGGCGGGGACTCGCTGGCGCTGGTAGAGGCCCTGGTAAATCATGGCGGCCACTTCGGCGCGGGTGGCTTCTCGGTTGGGGCTGAGGCAATCCACTTCGGGATAGTTGACGACGATGCGGTTGTGGAGGGCGGTGGCGATCGCCTGGCGCGCATATTTGGGGATCAGCGCCTGATCCGCCAAGCGGTTGACCAACCCCAGGTGGCCCCCCGTGAGTTTGAGGCCGCTGACCAAGGACAACAGCACCTGGATACGCAGAATTGGGCGATCGGGCTGGAAGCGGCTATTGGAATAGCCCGCCAGGAAGCCGCCCCGCGTGGCCTGGAGAATGGCAGATCGCGCCCAAAAATTGGCCGTGATGTCTTGAAAATTCGGTTCTGGATAGCGGGCCACGGGCTCGAAGGCCTTGGCAATCATGCCCGCATATTCCGCTCGGCTGACGGCGGCATCGGGCTGAAAGCTGCCATCGGAAAAGCCGCGCAGCAGGTTCTGATCCACCATGGCCCGCACAAAGGGTTCGGCCCAGTGGCCCTGGACATCGGTGAGGGTGCTGTGGACCAGGGGCTGGGGGATGTGGGAGAAGCTGATCACCGGCACCTGGCGCAGGGCCACCAGGGCCTGGTAGACCATGACGGCGATCTCGCCCCGCCGGATGGGCCTCAGGGGTTCGAGCAAGTTGAGCTGGGGGTGGTTGACAATCAGGCGGTTTTGGGTGGCGGTGGCGATCGCATTGGTGGCGTAGCTGGGGATCTGGGCGCGATCGCTATACACCTCCAGCAGCCCCGGACTGCCCCCGGTCAGGCCCAGGCCGCTGACCAAGGCAACGATGGCCTGGACCCTGGTCAACTGCTGGTTGGCCCGGAACGTGCCATCGGGAAAACCCGCCAAAAAACCCATGCGGTTGGCCTTGAGAATGGCCTGGGCACCCCAGAAATTGCCTGGTACATCTTGAAAATCCATCGCCGGACGCTTAAGGGGCTGATTGAAGGCCTTGGCAATCACAGCGGCATATTCGGCGCGGGTGAGGGAGCTTTCGGGGCGGAAGCTGCCATCGGGGAAGCCGGAGAGGATATTGCGTTCGATCAGCGATTGAATAAACGCCGCTGCCCAATGGCCCTGGATATCGCCAGAACCAGTGCCGCCCGCTGCCGGGCTCGGCTGGGAACCGGGGCTGGGAGCCACGGTGGGGGAGTTGATGCCGGGGGGCAGGGCAATGGCAATGGGTTCGGGCAGGGGGCGAGGCTCCGGGAGCTGGCTAGCCTTGAAGTCGATCGCCCCTCGGTTGCGCTGGGGGTTGACCTGGTTGCCGACGGAGACCAGCCCTTGATTGGTGCTGTTGTTGAGGTCGTAGGTGCGGTTGTTGCGAAAAATGTTGTTGGCGGGATCCTGTTCGCTGCCCAGGTCCGCCACGGCGCTGCCCTGGATCACCAGGCCGGATTCGCCGCTGTTTTCGATCAAGTTGGCGCGCAGGACCGGGCGGGCTCGACCGGCGATCGCCACCCCCGTTTGATTTTCCAAAAACTGATTGCGGGCCACCAGGGGCGCACTGTCATCCCCCAGGGCCAGGCCGATGGACATTTGGCGACAAACATTGCCCCAGACCTCACCCTTGGTATTGCGCAGCAGCGTCATGCCGCTGGTCTGGTTTTGCAAAAACAAATTGTCGCGGATCAACGGATTGGCGGTGCCGACGGCGACCAGCCCCTCCCGGCCACAGTTGCGCAGGGTGCAGTTTTGCATCGCTGGGTCCGCCGCTTCGATCCAAACCCCCGTGCCGTTGGTTGCCCGATTAATCACCGTTACGCCCCGCAGTTGGGCTTTGCTGCCCAGGACCAAGGTGACGGTCTGCTGGCCCAGGCTGGCGCTGCGGTAGGCCCCGCCCCCCTCCAGGATGATCTCCTTGCCCTGGTTGGCTTCATTGCCCAGCAGGATCACCCCCGGCGGCACGAGGATCGGAAATTCCTCCCCCGAAGCCCGGTTGTAGGTGCCCGGCTCCAGCAAGATCACCGTGCCCGCCTGGGCCAGCTTCAGGGCCTGGGTCAGGCTGCTGAGGGAGGTGGTGCGATCGCTCGCTACCGCGCGGTGGCAGCACCGATCGCCACCGCAGCGTTACGCTGGGCATCGTCGCCATTGGCGCTCACCTGAAACCGAAGCAGGGCGGGGGATTGGACCATAGCGGCAAAAGAGACGAAACAGCACCCAAGTCCCTGGCGGGACGCAAACTCGGTAGCAGCTCTGAACGGCATGGGCCGCTCAGGCTTTGCCCCTCAGCACTCCCCAAACAGCCAGTGGACAGAGCTAGTAAATCTAGTAAATAAGGATACGTCTAGTTTCTCCTAGTCAGAATAAATAACAGGGCCATTATGCCCGCTCCTTTGGCGATCGTCACAGGGGGGAGGTTTTCTGGGCGATCGATCGACAAGAAACGCCAGAAAAGAAAAGAAGAATGTCAAGCTACAGAAATATTAATTAACACTTTTCCCCAGGAATGGTTACGTTAGCAGTAGACCTTTCCGCCCTGGCCTTCGGGCCGCTCGACCCCATGTCAACGCCTTTTTCCCTGTTCACCACCCCCAAAGCCGTAGAAGCCCGGTCCAGCGTGTTCCACCTCAAGAATCGCCTCGCCTGGGGAGAGCCTGCCTTGACCATTTTGGATGTTCGAGAGCGCGCTGATTTTCACCAGGGCCATATTCAAGGGGCCATTTCCATTCCCCTGGCTGAGCTGGCGACGATCTCGCTGCTGAGCTTGGAGTATGAACGCGATATCTATGTCTATGGCGAGACCAACGAGCAGAGCGCCGAAGCCGCCAATCAGTTGCGCAGTGCAGGCTATTGCCATGTGGCGGAGTTGGATGGTGGGCTGGTGGCTTGGAAAGTGGCAGGGGGGGCGATCGCCGGTCGCGCCAAGGTCGATTAGGATTCAGACCCCAGTCAAATCTGAGCTTGCCAGTTTGCCTTACCCGCAAGCCTCCATCGCTGGATTTCCTGCCGAATTTCCTTGGAACCTCAACCATGACCCAGCCCAAGCCCAAGCCGCCCGCCGCCCATCAACCCCGCCCAACCGAGCCGCCAGCCAGCCAGGAGCAGCGGGGCCAGGGGGAGCCCCCAGCCGAGGAGAAAGTTCTTTGCCCCCACTGTCGCCGTACCGCCAGCAACGGCATCAAATGCCAGGGCATCTGCGTGGCGGATAGCGATTACTGAAGCGCTTGGTTACGGCTGCTTCTAGGGGCGACCTGGGCTGGGCGGGCCGATCAGCTCGGTGCATCCCGACTCGGGTCACGAAGCTGCTGGACTTCATCTAGGCTGAGGCCAGTGGTTTGGCTGATGGTGGCATCGTCGAGGACATCCAGCAGTTGTTGGGCGATGCGGCATTGGGCTTGGCGATCGCCCTGTTCAATCCCCTGTTCAATTCCCCGCTCCAGCCCCTGTTCAATTCCCCGCTCCAGCCCCCGCTCCAGCCCCTGGCGCAGGGCCAAACGCACCGCATTGCGCTGGTCGTGGATAAACATTTCCTGGTGTTCCAAATCATCTAGCTCCTCGGGGGTCAGGTTTGCTTGGCTGGCTAGCTCAAAGGCCTGGCGCAGGGCGGGAACGGCCTCGAAGTTGTCGGGAATCGCCTGTAGCTGCTTGGCATTTTTGAGGAAGAAGAGCCACTGTTCGGCTAGGCCGCTGAGGGCATCAAGGGAGCGCTCAAATTTAGGCAATTCAACGAACACCAGTTCGAGGTCATGGGTGGGGTAGTCAAACAGGAAGTCCTTCTCTTTGAGGATGAAGCGGGAGCGATAGGCTTCGTTGTCCGCAAACATGACGAAATCGGTGATCGTCAGGGCAATTACTGGGTTGAGCAGGCTGTAGTCATCGCCGCTGCCGAGCTGGGTGGAATAGGCCTTGGCGGCGTTATAGAGGATGCGCTTTTCGAAGCCTTCGATGTTGAGCACTTGCATTTCGATGATGACGCTGGTGCCATCGGCCAGTTGCGCTTTGACATCCAGATAGGTGTCCTTCATGCCTCGCACCCGAGGAGCCTGGTAGGGGTTGAGGATGTCGAGGGTTTGGATGGTGGATTGGCCCTCGTAGAGCAGGCCGTTGAGAAAGCTGATGAGGATGGTTTGGCTCTGGGCGGAGCCAAAGATTTTTTTGAAGGCAAAATCGGTTTTGGGATTGATGAACCGCATGGGCGGGGCCGCGATTGACAGTCCACTCCATTCTATTTTGTCTGGCCTAGATCGCTTGCCCCCAGCCGATTTCTCCGGATCGGGCTGGGGCAAACGTGAACCAATGTAAATAGTTTTCACTTTTTTTTCATTTTCCCTGAAAGCCTGTTCTATACTGAAGTGAGAGATTTCATTTTCTTTTCATTTTCGGCGCTATGACGATGTTCATGTCCAGTCTCCAATCCGCCCAAGCAGGCCCATTCCAGCCCGCGCAGATTGGGGTGGATCGTGCTGAAGCGATCGCCCCCATCCGCGTCAACCACCTCGATGTGTTCTACCGCGACCTCCATGCCCTGGAAGATGTGAGCGTGACGGTGAGGCCGGGCCGACTGACGGGCATTGTCGGTCCCAATGGCGCAGGCAAGAGCACGCTGATGAAGGCCATGCTGGGCTTGATTCCTGCCACGAATGGCAAAGTGAACTGGGGCAATGGCTCTTTGCTGGCCCAGCGGGAGCGTTTGGCTTACTTGCCCCAGCGGGCGCAGATTGACTGGCGCTACCCTGCTACGGCTTGGGATGTGGTGATGATGGGGCGGGTGCGCAAGTCCGGCTGGTTGCGGAAGTTCAGCCCCACCAGCAAGCGCGCCGCTGAGGCGGCGCTCAAGCGCGTCGGCATGGAAGACTTTGCCCAGCGCCCCATTGGGCAGCTCTCCGGCGGGCAGCAGCAGCGCATTTTCCTGGCGCGGGCTTTGGCCCAGGAGGCGGATGTGTTGTTTTTGGATGAGCCCTTGACCGGCGTGGACAAAAAGACGGAGGCGGTGATTTTTGAGATTCTCAGGGAGCTGGCCAGTGAGGGCAAAGTGGTCCTGGCGGTTCACCATGATTTGGGACCGACGATCCAGAATTTTGATGAGGTGATTTTGCTCAACCGTGAGCTGATCGCCAGCGGGGCGCGGGATGAGGTGTTGCAGAGCGAGTTTATGCAGCGGGCCTATGGTGGCTGGGCCGGGACTGGGGCCGGTGCGGCAGCTTAGGAACCGATGATTAATCTTTTGATTGAGCCGTTGCAGTTTGAGTTTATGCAGCGATCGCTCATCGTCGCGATCCTCGTCGGCCTCATCTGCGCCGTGGTGGGCAGCTACTTGCTGGTGCAACGGTTGGCCTTGCTCGGGGATGCCATTAGCCATTCGGTCTTGCCGGGGTTGGCGATCGCTACTGGATCGGCATCAACCTCTTCATCGGAGCCTTCCTCAGCGGCATGTTGGGCACGACGATCATTGCCTGGATTCGCACCAAGTCGCCGATCAAAGAAGATGCCGCCATGGGTATTGTATTGTCCACGTTTTTTGCAGCCGGGGTAACGCTGATTACGCTGATCCAAAAGGACAACAAAATCGACCTGAACCACTTTCTGTTTGGCAACATCCTCGGCGTCACCTGGGGCGATGTGCGGGATACGGCCATCATCGCCCTCATCGTCACCCTGGTGGTGCGGCTGTTGTATAAGGAACTGCTGTTCTATACCTTTGACCCCGAGGGGGCACAGGTAGCCGGGCTGCCGGTGAATGCCTTGAATTTTGGCTTGATGTCGCTGATTTCCCTGACGGTGGTGGCCAGCCTCAAAGCCGTTGGGGTGGTGCTGGTGCTGGCGCTGCTGATCACGCCGGGGGCCACAGCCTATTTGCTGGTGGCACGGCTGAATCAGGTGATGGCCCTGGGAGCGGGCATTGGCATTTTATCCAGCATCAGCGGCATGTATTTAAGCTATTGGGTGAACTTGCCCTCGGGACCGGCGATCGCCCTAGTTGCCGCTGGCTTTTTCTCGCTGGCATTTCTCTTCAGTCCTCAGTATGGGTTGCTCACCCAGGGGCGGGGCTCGGTGCGCTAGAATTCAAACCTTTTGCAACACGACGATTATGATCAAGGGCGATTGCGATCGCAAAAGGATTCAAGCGCCTTGTCACCCAAGATTTTAGGATTGCTGATTGGTGGGCTAGGGCCTGCGCTGCTGTTCGGCATTGCCGGGGCCTTTTCCAAGACCAGCGGCGATGCGGGGATGCCCGTGGGGCCGCACATGATGTTTATCGGGCTAGCGGTGACGGCAGTGGGGGCACTGTTTCAGCTCCTGTTGCCGGGGGCTGTGCCGTCGGGTTGGGCGATCGCTTCCTCGTCTCTACTGGGCTTTTTCTGGGCGATGGGCATGGGGCTGGTGTTGCTGGGCATTTTGCGCTACCAGGCTCCCCTCTCCCAGCTCGTGCCGCTGTACAACATGAATACCCTGGTGACCGTGGCGATCGCCCTGGTGATCTTTGCGGAATGGAAAGATGTCAATGGGGTTCAGCTTTTGATTGGCGCTGGGCTGATCATTGCCGGTGGGCTGTTGGTGTCCGGGGCCTAATGGTCTGTCAATGCTAGATTTTCCGGTCAAGGCAGGTAATGGGTCATCGGTAATGGGTCATCGGCGAACCATTCCCATCACCCATCACCCGGCAACCCTAATATTTAGAATTGACACTGCACCAGGCCAATCGGGAGAAAGTTCCAGGTTAGGGACTTCCAACGAATAAAGCATCTAAATTGGGGAGATGGGGAGTTCATGAGCCAGCCTGGTTCGAGGGTAGGGGCGTTCAGCCGAATGCCCCCCGTCAGCCCTAGGCAAGCCATAGCATCGGCCTAGTAGACGCGGGCGTAAGTTTTACCCCCCTCTCCCCCAACCCCTCTCCCACAAGGGGAGAGGGGCTCCGATCCGGCTCCCCTTCTCCCTTTATGGGAGTAAGGGGCTG
>JAAUQQ010000120.1 GCA_012032745.1 Synechococcales cyanobacterium RM1_1_8 | reverse complement strand
CCTCACCCAACCCCTCTCCCACGAGGGAGAGGGCTCCGAGCCGTCTCCCCTTCTCCCGGCCGTTGTTTCCTTGGGGGAGATGGGGCTGGGGGATGAGGACGGCCTAGGCTAGTACAGAAACTTACGCCTTGCTGTACGAGTTGGCTTCAAGTATTTCCCCAGCGCACTGGAGATCGATCGCGGCTTTAGAATAGGTAGGCACTATTTGAGTTGACCATGACTGTAAAGGTTCTGATTCCGACGCCGTTGCAAAAGTTCACCGGCAACGAGGCCGCCGTGGACTGTGAAGCAGCGGACATTGATGGGTTGGTCGAGTCCCTGGAAAGCCGCTTCCCCGGCATCAAAGCTCGCCTCTGTGACGACAGCGGCAAACTGCGGCGCTTCCTCAATTTCTATGTGAATGAGGAGGATATTCGCTTCCTGGAGAACCAAGCGACGGCCCTGAGCGATGGCGATGAGGTCAGCATTGTCCCGGCGGTGGCGGGCGGCTGAGCGGGCTAGGCGCAGAACTGGGCGATCGCGCCCACCAACTGTGCCACCTCTTCCTCCAGCGTCAAATAATGCACGCAGGCTCGTACACAGTCCGGGTCTGCAATTTGTCGCACATAGATCTGCTGTGACTCAAGATGCCGCACCAGCTCGCCGTGGCGGCGATCGCCCAGTTGAAACGACACCAGCCCCGACTCCGGCGCAGCCTGGCGCAGACAGGTCACCGCCGGGATCCCTTGGAGCTGCTGCCAGAGCTGGGCGCTGAGGGCGAGTAGGCGATCGTAGCGGGCCTGGGCATTGCCCCACTGGTTTTGAAATTCCATCGCCCGCTGGAGCCCCACATAGAGGGGATAGGCGGAGGTTGCCACTTCGTAGCGTTGACCATTGGGCTGCCAGCCAGCGGGTTGGCCGCGATCGCCATACAAAATCCCCCGCCAGCCAATGTAGGTCGGGCTCAGGGCCTCGCGAATCTCAGGCCGCACATACAGTCCCCCAACCCCCTCCGGCCCACACCACCACTTGTGGCCCGTAAAGGCATAGTAATCCACCCCCAGATCGGTCAAATCCAAGGGCAAAACCCCCACCGATTGCGCTGCATCCACCAAGACCCTCACCGGCTGCCGGGCCTGCTCAAACCCTTGGCAGGTGGCCATGATTGCCTTGAGCGGCAGCACCTGACCCGTGTTCCACAAGATATGGCTAATCACCACCAGGCGGGTGCTGGGTCGCAGATGGTCGCCAATCACCGCTGCGGGGTCGCCACCGTTCAGCGTCGCCATCAGGGGACAGATGGAGACCTCCAGACCAAAGCGTCGCTGGAGTTCCTGCACCGTGGCGATAATGCCGGGATGTTCACAGTCCGAGAGCAGAATGTGGTCGCCGGGCTGCCAGTCCTGGCCCCAGAGGGGAATGTTGCAGCCCACGGTGACATCTTCGGTCAAGGTGATGGCTGCGGCGGTGCAGCCCAGCTCAGCGGCCATGGCCTGGCGCAAATCTTGACGCACCTCGGCAACCCAGCCATTGACTGCACCGGAGAAGGGGCCTAGGGCTTGGGTTTTGCGGTAGGCAGCGGCGATCGCCCCCAGAGCAACTTCCGCCAGCGGTCCCTGGCCGCCATAGTTGAAATATTGCTTATTGGCCAGGGCCGAATATTGGGCGCGATGGGCTTGCAGGTCGATTTGACACTGATCCTGAGGCTGGTTTCGCTGGGCCAAATCACCCATGACTAAACTCCTTGGAAGCCATGGGCCGCAGCAGCAGCTAGTGCTCCAGGCCCAACAGCGGTGCTCCAGGAGGCCCCATTGCCGAGCAGTGCCTCAAACGCTTGGCGCAGTTGCTCAATGCGCTTGCGATTGACGCCCAGGTCCGACTCCCCCAAGCGCGAGGCCGATCGCACTTCAATGTGCTTGGCCGCTTCGTCTAAATAAAATTCCACATCATCCACAAACCCCATCAGTCGGCTAGTGAATTCAGCGTAGAGGTAATGGTCATCGGCCTTGATCACCTCGGCCCGCTCCGAATCATCGATCACATGCTTGAGGGCCTGCATGGCCATGCGCGGGGAGCCTTCAAAGCGGAGCGGTGCAATCTGATGGGCAATGTCTGGGCTTTGGCTGCTGACGCAGTTGGGGCTTTCGGGGCAGGGCCGCAGGTGGGCTTCGATCAGGCCCAGGTCATCGGGGCGATCGCCCCAAAATGAAACATGCTTCCCTCGGCTAGGGCCAAGGTCACTGCCGATAGCTCCTGAAACTGGGGCAGCGCCTGAAACTGGGGCAGCGCCAGGGCCGGTTCACACCCAACGGCCCCACCCCAGAATGCCAGGCCGAACCAAAACACAATCGCCACCAAAGAGGCTGCCAAAGATCGCAGTAGAACGCCCAAGGGTTTGTTTTTCATAGACCGCATCTAGCACCATAGACAACCGGTGCCGGGGAAGGCAAGGTTTCGGCCAGGTTTCGCTTTGTCTATCGGGGGCGATAGACCACGCGGGCATCGATGCGGCGATCGCGCAATAGCTGGGTCACCTGCTCCGCATCCCCCCGGCTGCCATAGGCCCCGGCTTGGATATAGAGCCCCCGTTTCGAGCCCGCCAAGAAGGCATCTGCCAACACCTGGCGCACCTCTCCCAGGGTTGCGCCGGTCTTAATCGGCACTGCTACCACGTAGGGATAGCCCGCCACCCCAGCGGTTCCGGCCACCGGTTGCACCGCCGAAGCACCAGACGAAAAGGTTGAACCACTGTTAGCCGCCGCCAAGGGCGGCAAGCTGAAGCCCTGGCTGGGCTGGACGCGGCCAGGCCGAACCGTGGCTGGGGGAAGAATCGGCGCTGCGATCCGCTGGGTCTGGGGAATCGTGGCGGTGAGGCTGGGGCCAGAGGGAATGGCAGGGGGCAGGGGGACGGTGCGGCTGGAGATTTGGGTCTGGAAAGCGGGAGCCTGGGAGCCCGGAGTCTGGGAGCTCAGAGCTTGGGAGCCCGGAGTCTGGGAGAGGGGAAATTGGCCGGAAGCGGGGTTGGGGAAGCTGTTGCTGGGAACCTGCACCCCTGGGCTGGGACTGTAGATCGGAGCTGGGCTGACCGCGATGGTTTGGTTATAAATGCGATCCAAAGTGTCCAGTGTGGTGAAATCCGCTTGGCCCGTCACCGGCAGGGAGTAGATGCTCTGGAAGCTGTTGATGGCGGCCTCGGACTGGGGGCCATAGACCCCATCGATGCTGCCGAGATAGAAGCCCAGGCGGGCGAGTTTGGTCTGCAAGTCGCTAATTTGATTGGGATCCAGGCTGGGGGCGATCGCCGCCGGAGCAGCCTGGCCAAACAGCCTGCCCAGGGTTTCTGGCCCGGCCACGCCATCGGCCAACAGCCCCATGGCGCTTTGGTAGCGAATCACCGCTTCTTCCGTCAGCGGGCCATAGACCCCCGTGGCATCCCCCTGGAAAAACCCCAGCTCAGCCAGCCGCCGCTGCAAGCGGGCCACATCTTCACCTTCATCGCCATTGGCCAACAGGGTCGCTGAGGGAGCGGTTTGGGCCCAGCCGGGGGCCATGCCCAGGCCCAGCCCTTCGAGCCCGGCTCCGGTGATGCCCAGGGTCAAGGCCAGGGCGGCGGGAATCCAGGTTGCGCCTCGTTGGCCTAGGCCAGCCAGCCCTGGCTGGCTTTTGGGGCTGCCCTGGGGTTGCCCAGACCATTGCTGGAAGCATTGCCCAGCGCGCAGAAATGCCAAACGGGAGCGGGAAGTAACCATGGGAGATAGCTCAGGGATGAGTTCAAACGACAGGGGGACTTGCGGGATTGCGGGAGCCGATGGCGTCTGGCCAGTGGATATCTCGTTGATATCTATCCTGCATCGCGACCGGGCCGAGGCCTAACTGAAGCTTCAACTTTTCAGTCAAGCCAGCTCCAAACCATCCCCAGGGAGCGCATGGGGGAATAAGTCCCAGCCATTCTATTTCATACATGTAAAGAATTCCCGCGATCGCCATGCCGCTGGCCCCCGCCTCCCCAGGTCACAATTCTTCATGGGCCAAACCGAAGTGCAGGGATATTCTTGAAGGAAGTTTGAAAATGAGCTCTATGGTGCTCTCTCACTGGGTTATGGCAGTTATTTTTCAATTGCCACCGTTGGCTGTCCCCAAGCTGACCGCCCAAGGAGGCCCAAGGAGGCCAGGGGCTCCCGTTCTGTTTCAGATGGAACGTCACTCGGATATCAAAGGAGATTTTCTAATGGTTGATCGCGGCGCAAAGGTTCGGATTCTTCGCCCAGAGTCCTATTGGTTTCGTGAAGTGGGCACCGTCGCAACGGTGGATAAGAGCGGCATCAAATACCCGGTTGTGGTTCGCTTTGACAAGGTGAACTATGCCGGGGTCAATACCAACAACTTTGCCGATGGTGAGCTGGAGTTGGTTGAAGCTGCCCCCAAAAAAGCAGCGAAATAGTTTGACAACAGCAGCGAGTCTGAATGGGGGCCAGGGCCGGAGGCATCGTTGCCGTCGCCCTACCGCCGCCGTTTATCTAACAAGCCGCTAACAAGCCGCCAAAACGCCCCAGTCAAATCTCTGGGGCTAGGTTTGGGGCCGACGAATAACATCAGGAATTAACCATGGTCTGCCTTCGGGGAGGCCATTTTTATTGGCCTATCAGGCCCGGAGAGAGCCCTGGCCTGAATGGTCTTGGAACGGGCTTGGAGTGGGGCTCTGGCATCAATAGCTGCTTTGGCGGGAATGTTCCAGGATGACGGCCTGGGCGAGATCAATGCAATGGTCGCCCAGGTTGGTTCGCATTGCGGGGAGCATGGTTTTGTGCAGGATCTGGCTGCCTGGGCGATTCATTTCCAAGCTGAGTCGGTTGGCCCAGGGGCGCTTGGCCAGGGACATGAGCAGGGAACTGCCGGGGGCCATGGCGCTGGAGATCAGCTTGAGGTCGCTGTAGTCCAGCCCCAGCTCGGCGAGGTGATCTACCAAGATCTCGACGGAGAGGCCCCCGGCTTCGAAGGCGATCGTGCCGATCGCACCAATCGGACTAAACAGAGACACCAGGCTGGCGGCGAGGCCATCGATCAGCTCCCCTTCGGCCAGGTTCCAATCGACGATTTGGCGGGTGAGGAGGCGACCGGCCTGGTTTTTGATCAAACGGCGGTGCTGACCAGGACGAGGGCCTGTTCCCGCTGGAGTCGCTCCAGGGATTTGAGCACATCCTTGGCGCTGCGCTCGCCGGGGTAGAGGCCGAGGATGAGTTCGAGGGAGGAGTTGGAAGGCATTTTGCTGCGGGGCGATCGCCAGAGCTTGGTTGGATCGAGGGGGGCGGATTTTGGGTTGGAGAGGTCCGTGGGCGTGATGGGAGGATGGATGGGCTGGGAGAGCGGGTAGGAAGCCATGGGGTTTGGGGCCGGATTGGGAGCTGGGTTGGGGGCTGGGTTGGGGACTAGAGGGATGGGGCTGGGTCAGTCGTGAGTCCAATGCTAGGGAGCTGGGTCTGGAAAGTCTGTGGGTGAAATGTGAGCAGTTTGGGGGGCCGGGCAAAAGCCGGGCAATGTTTGTGGCGATAATCTAAATGTGGTGAATCCGAGGCTGGCAAGCATGGTGGTCGAGCCGCTGAATGCCGATGGGGCGATCGCGCTGCTAGAACTTCAACTGCCCCCTGGCACCTTCAACGAAGTCAAGCGCAGGGTGTTGCTCGGGGCCTGGCAGGGCCTGGGCTATGGCGAGATCGCCGGGGCGGCGGGCTACGATGCGGACTATTTGCGGGAGATGGGCGCTGACCTCTGGCGCAGTCTGTCGGCCTGGTCGGGGCAAAAGGTTACCAAGCGCAATGTCCGCACCGTCTTGCTTCAGCAACTGTTGCCATCCCAGCCGCCATCCCTAGCGATCTCCACATCCCTGGCGATCTCGCCATCCCCCTCGCCATCCGTGACCGCGCCTCGCTGCGACTGGGATGAAGCGCCGGATGTGTCCCTGTTTTATGGTCGCCAGGCGGAGCTAGACCAGTTGACTGGGTTGATTGCGGGGGCTGGGGAGAACACAGCAGGCGAGGGCAGTCCCCCTGGGGAGGTTGGCTGTCGGCTGGTTGGCTGTCGGCTGGTTGCGCTGCTGGGCTTGGGGGGCATGGGCAAGACCTATCTGGCAGCCAAGTTTGCCCAGCAGGTCCAGTCTCAGTTTGGGGCGGTGGTTTGGCGATCGCTGCGCAATGCCCCTCCCCTGGCGGAGCTAATCGTCGAGCTGGTGGCCTTTCTCTCCCAGCAGCAAACGATCCAGGGCAACCAACACCAGCTCCTGGGGCTGCTGCGCCAGGGCCGCTGTCTGCTGGTGCTGGACAATGCCGAGACGCTGCTTCAAGAAGGAACCAGCGGCCAATATCGCCAGGGCTACGGGGACTATGGGCCGTTTTTTCGAGCCCTGGGGGAGGCGGCCCACCAAAGTCTGGTGTTGATCACCAGTCGGGAAAAACTGCCGGAAATCGCCCGGTTGGAGGGGGGCGATCGCCCGTGCATAGCTTCACCATTGGCGGCTCGCCGGAGGTGAGCCAGGCCCTGCTGGCCGGTCTGGATCTGAGCGGCAGCGAGGCGGAACAGGCGGCCCTCTGCCGGGCCTGTGGCCACAGTCCCCTGGCCCTCAAGCTGCTGGGCACGACGATTCGGGAGCTGTTTGAGGGCAACATTGGCGATTTTTTGGCAGAGGGGGTGATGGCCTTCGATGGGCTGCGGCGACTGTTGGATGAACATATCCAGCGGCTGACTCCGTTGGAGCTGGCGATTTTGATCTGGCTGGCGCTCAATCGCGGTTGGACATCCCTGGCGATGCTCGAAGCGGATCTGATGCCGACGGTGCCCAAGCCCCAACTGCTCCATGCCCTGGCGGCGCTGCGGGGGCGATCGCTCATGGAGGTGCGCGATCGCCGCTACGGCCTGCAAAGCACGGTGATGGAATACATGACCGAGCAGGTGATCAGTCGCCTACTGGGGGAAATTTGTGGCGATCGCGCCCCAGGTCTCGGGGGGCCGGGTTCTGCTGCTGATTCTGCGGCCAATTCTGGGGCCGGGCCGTTGCCCCTGCTCCACAGCCATGCCCTGATCAAAGCCACGGCCCAGGCCCACATCTACAGCAGCCAAACCGCCCTGATTCTCCGCCCCCTGGGCCATTACCTGCTGCAATGGGCCGGTTCTAAGGCGACCCTAGAGCAGATATTTCAGGGGCTGCTGGCATCACTCAGGGGCCATCCCCTGGGCAGCAGCGGCTATGGGGCGGGAAATTTGCTGAATTTGGCGATCGCCGCCGAATTAAACCTGCACCACCTGGACTTTTCCCAGCTCACCCTGCGCCAGGCCCAACTGCACCAGGCCCAGCTCCAGGGCGTGAACTTTCGCCAGGCCCAGTTCCGCCAGTCTGTGTTCACCCAGATCTTTGGCAGCATCCTCTGCCTCGACTTCAGCCCCGATGGCCAATCCGTCGCCACGGGGGATGCCCTGGGCCAAATCCAGCTCTGGAATCTCCAAGCGGGCCAGCTGATCGCCAGCTATGGCCCCTCGGATGGCCGCATCCACTGTCTGGCCTTTAGTCCCGATGGTCGCTATTTGGCCCAGGGGGGAGATCGGGGGCAGATCGAGCTGTGGTCGGTGGCGGCGGGACAGCGGCGGGCCTGTCTGCGAGGCCATGGGCGGTTTGTCTGGTCCCTGGCCTGGGGGCCCCAGGGAGATTGGTTGGTGAGCGGTGGGGGCGATCGCACCCTGCGCTTCTGGTCGGTCCCACCCCTGGTCGCTGGCCAGAGCCCCGAATCTAGCCCCAGCTCCAGCCCCAAAAATCACCGAGAAGACACCCCAGAACCCTATCCAGAAACCGGCTCACCCCAGCTAATCCGCACCCTCACCAGCAGCAGTTGGATCCATGCCGTCGCCGCCAGCCCCAGGGGCGACTTGGTGGCCAGCGGCAGCAGCGATGGCGCTGTGCGGCTCTGGGATGTGGCCACTGGGCAATACCTCGGCACTCTGCTGGGCCACCGCCGCTGGGTCTGCGCGATCGCCTTTAGCCCCGATGGCCAAACCCTGGCCAGCGCCAGCCACGATGGAGATCTGCGCCTGTGGGACAGCGACAGCGGCGATCTGATCCGCTGCCTCAGCGGCCACCGGGGACCGGTCACCGCCCTGGTCTTCAGCCCCGATGGCCAAACCCTGGCCAGCGGCGGCCATGACCAAACCCTGCGCCTGTGGGATTTGAACCGGGATCTGAACCGGGAGCTGAACCAGAAGCAATCTCGAAGCCACTGCCGTGCCACCCTGGAGGGCCACCGGGGCTGGATCCAGGCGGTGGCCTTCAGCCCCGATGGCCAAACCCTGGCCAGCGGCGGCCACGACCAAACCCTTCGCCTGTGGGATGGGGCCCAGGGCCGTTGCCTCCAGCTCATCCAGGGCTATGCCGCCAGTATGCGCTCCGTGGATTGGCATCCCGATGGCCAGCGCCTGGCCTGTTGTAATGGCGACAATCGGCTGTGGATTTGGACCCTGCCCCCGGATCTCACCGCTGCTGGCCCATCCGCACCCGCCCGCCTCACCAGCCTCCCCTGCGACCACGGCGGCCTCTGGGTGGCCCGCTGGACCGGCGATGGCGCTCAGCTCATCAGCGCCAGCAAGGACCATTGGCTGCGTTGGGTGGATGGGAAGCATGGCCAGAGCCAGGCCTTGCCGCCGGGGCACCAGGGCTGGGTCTGTAGCCTGCGCCTCAGCCCCGATGGGACGGCGATCGCCAGCGGCTCTGCCGATCGGGAGGTGCTGCTGTGGGATCGCCAGGGGCAGATCACTGCTCGCCTGGGTGGCCACAGCGATCGCATCTGCACCCTCAGCTTCAGCGCCGATGGCCAAACCCTATTCAGCGGCGGAGCCGACCACAGCATCCGTCAATGGGACTGCGCCAGCGGGGCCTATCTGCGCCCCTTCCACGGCCACAGCGATTGGGTCACCGCCATCGGGGCCAGCCCCCAGGGTCGATGGCTCGCCAGCGGCGGCCTCGATCGCCAGCTCAAGCTCTGGGATCTAATGACGGGGCGGTGCCTGGCCAGCCTCGCCAGCCACCGCCGCCCCATCACCGACCTGGCCTGGCGCAGCGATGGCCAGCAGCTCGCCACCTGTAGCACCGACCACGAAATTCACCTGTGGGACTGGCCTCGGCTGGAGGCTGGGCTGCGGTCGGGCCAGATCTCGGGCCAAATCTCGGGCCAGATCTCGGGCCAAATCGATTGCCCCCCAAACCCGACATCAGATCCCGTGGGAGCCCTTTTCCGACCCCTGATCGGCCACCAAGCTGCGATCTGCGCGATCGCCTTCAGCCCCGATGGTCGCCACCTAGCCAGCGCCAGCGCCGATGGCAGTTGCAACGTCTGGGACAGCCAGAGCGGAGACTGCCTCATCAGCCTGCGCCCCCCCGGCCCCTACGAAGCCATGCAGATCCAGGATGTGGGGGGCCTCACCCCAGCCCAGGTCGCCATGCTCCGCCGATTGGGGGCGGTGGCGGACCTGCCCTAGCGCCAGCCGACGCTAGGCCATCTGGCCCTGGCACCCTGGTTCTGTCAATCTCCACAATTCAAAATACCAATCCTGAGGGTTTCCCCTTCAATCCAGGCACTTCCGGCCCCCACCCTCCCCACCTCGCCTTTTATTGCGGCCCATTCCCTGGAGGCCAGTATATTGAAGCCAAGCCTATTCGCCTGGCAACGCCGCTCCAGATAGTTCTGACCCGCCCCAGTTCGCTCCCTCCTAGCGCCCTCCCCGCGCTCTTCCCTATGCCCTTCGCCGCTGCATCCGAACTTGCACATCCCAACGGTGCAGAAAACCACTGGAAGGTGATGATGGTGGATGATGACAGCCAGGTACACCAAGTCACCAAGCTGGCCCTGCGGCGCTTTCGCTTCCAAGGGCGGCGGCTGTCCTTTCTGTCCGCCTACTCCGCCCAAGCGGCGATCGAGCTACTCCAGACCCATCCCGATACGGCGCTGATTTTCCTAGATATCGTCATGGAAACCAGCGATGCCGGTTTTCAAGTGATTGAGCAAGTGCGCGATCGCATGGCCAACCGAGCCCTGCAAATCGTCGTGCGCACGGGGCAGCCCGGCGAAGCCCCGGAGGAGCTGGTGGTGCTCAAATATGGCATCAATGACTACCAAACCAAGGTGGAACTGACCCAGCAAAAATTATTCACCACCTTGGTAACCGGGCTGCGGGCCTTTCAATATCTCACCGAGCTTCAGGGGAGCCTGGCTGCCGCCAAGCAGCGCTGCCGGGAGCTGGAGCAGGTCATGGAACAACTGAGGCCGTGAGCCGTGAGCTGGGGCGATCGGCAAGAGTTGCCAGGGCAACTTTCCTTGCCGACCCTCGCGTTCCAGCCCTGATATTCGATTGAGAAACGTGAAGCCTGGCTTCAGCTCTGGCCCAAGCTTGGATAATAAAGCTTGGGTAAATTTCACCCGACAAATTCTGCCCCAGGAGAAGAGATTGGCAAGCCCCGTGATAATGTGGTCCAGGTGGTGGGAGTCTGAGAAGAACGGATAAGTGTTGTATGTACCGCTTTCCTGACAAGAGGCTTACTCCTGGATTCACCTGAATAAGAGCACTCCAATTTATTGCTTTATTGAATTTATTGCTTTAGTGAACGTTACTGAATTTGGTCACACTTGGATCAATCCAGGTTTTCGAAGCCTAGGGCCAGCAAGCCACTGAATATTTGCCTAAACGCTGCTCGTGGCTGGATGTGGGGCGATCGCCCAAGGCTGGCGAAATTCCTCCAAGCCTTGCCAGTTCGGCCAGCGGCAGCCTTTGCTCAATTGTTTATCAAACGTCTAAATTTTGCCTGGGAGGGTTTATCTATGTCCACACGTCTCTATGTTGGCAACTTACCGAACGAGCTGGAGAACCCAGAGCTAGAGGCCGTGTTTGCCGAAGCGGGGGAAGGCGTCTCCACCAAAATCGTCACCGATCGCAAGACCGGCAAATGTCGCGGTTTTGGCTTCGTCACCGTTGAGGATGACAGCCAGGCCGATGCCATCATCGAAAAATACAACGGCTTTAGCCTCAAAGGCAGCGAAATCAAAGTCGAGAAAGCCCAGCCCCGCGCCGCTGGCACCGGCGAATCCAGCGCCGGAGCGGCAGAGGATGGGGGCGGTAGCCGCAAGCGTAAGGACAGCGGCAAGACCAAGCGCCGCAGTGGCGGTTCCCCCGCCGTGGCAGCGAGCACCAGCACAGACAACCTACAGCCCGACCCGCGCTGGGCCGGTGAACTCGAAAAGCTCAAGGCGATGCTGGCCCAGAATAGCTAGTCGTCTGGGGCGTAAGTTCCGCCCCCCCTCCACCCCCAACCCCCTCTCCCACAAAGGGGAGAGGGGCTCCGATCCGGCTCCCCTTCTCCCGGCCGTTGTGTTTTTTGGGGGGGGAGATGAGAGACCATTCCACGGTTTTCTAAAGGGCATTGGCCCGCAGCCAGGCCACGGGCAGGGTCAGAAGCTTCTGCCACCCTGGCACATAGGCCCGCTGGCTGAAGACATCGTAGTCATTGGCCTCGATCGCATCCAAAATCTGGCTGTAAACCATCAGCGATGACCACACCGGCCAGCGAGCATTTTGATTCAGCGCACGAATCCCCTGCTCGGCCTCGGCGTAGTACTTACGCGCCCGCTGGATCTGGAACTTCATCAGGGCACGCCAGCGATCGTCCACCAAGCCCTGCATCAACTCCGCTTCGGTGTAATCAAACATCGCCAAATCTTCCAGGGGCAGATAAATTCGCCCCCGCCGGGCATCTTCCCCCACATCGCGCAAAATGTTGGTGAGCTGGTTGGCCATGCCCAGGGCCACGGCTTCCTCCGTGGGCGGCCTGAGTCGGGGTTTGTCCCAGGGGGCCACCGCCGTGGGCGGATCCGCCCCCATCACCACCGTGGACATCAGGCCCACGGTGCCCGCCACGCGATAGCAGTAGAGCTTGAGCTCCTCGAAGGTCTCGTAGCGGTTGCGCTCCAAATCCATGCGCTGGCCATCGATCATGTCGCGGAAGGGCTGGATATCGATCGCAAAATTCGCCAGCGTATCCACCAGGGCCACATCTTCATCATCCACGGCCACGCCATTGAACAGCAGTTCCAACTGGCGCTCCCAGCGATCGAGGGTGGCTGGGGTGGTGGTGGCCGCCGCCGGTCCATCCACCAGCTCATCCGTGCGACGACACCAGAGATAAATGGCCCAGATTGCCCGCCGTTTCTGCTCGGTCATCAGCAGCGTCGCCAAGTAGAAGGACTTGGAATAGGTCGCTGTCACCTCACGACAACGCTCGTAGGCCTCATCTACGGACATCTGGGGAGCCGAGCGAATGGGAGTTTCAGTCAGTTGAAGCATTCGAAACAGGCGATGGAATTGATCACTGGGACTGTAAGCCGAGATGAAAGACCCAAAAGTCGAGACGAAGGAAGCATCAAAGAGCAGCAGCGCTGATCGACTCAACCCATTTCTAAGCCTCATTTCCAAGCCTGTCCGCAGCGATCGCTAAATCATCGCTAAATCAAAGACAGGGCAGTTAAAGGGGCAACGGATTGCGGTTGGGGTGCGATCGCTCGCGGTGTCAGCTTACCAGAAAGCATTGCGCCCGATGGCGACAATCCCGCTGCTGATCCCAGCCACGAGCCCAGTTGCTGGAACAGCGCTTGGGACAGCGCCTGGGACAGCGCCTGGGACAGTCTGCATGGAAGCTGCGAAAATCCCGCTTG
>JAAUQQ010000119.1 GCA_012032745.1 Synechococcales cyanobacterium RM1_1_8 | reverse complement strand
GTTTGTAGTAGTCGGGGTAGGGTGCGTCAGCAGGGATGATGTATTCCTGTCTGATACTACAAGCGTTGACCAAACATTTACGCGAGTTGATCCAGTCCTTGCGCTCTGCCAGTGCGTAGTTATACACACGACGGCATTGCTCCAACCAGTCAAGCATTTGAGCTTCTTGGTCAAGTCCCGGATAGATTCGGTAGCTGTAGGTCAAATTCAACATAGCTACATTCTAACAGATTTACACCTCCTGTTAGAACCGATAGATAGTGTGTCGATTTTCGGGGCATTGAACCCCTCAATCGACGCGGGGTGTCCATGTATCCCGACGCTGACCTTTCAGGTACAGCGCGGGACTTATAGCCCCCCGAACCCCCCATTAGTTAACCTATCCGAGAAATGTGACAGCCCAACGGAATGTGACAGACAGAGGTACTCGACTTCCTAGACATGCTGCCGCCCCAGCGCCGCGATTGGACCTCCTTTCACGCTCGGCTACATCAGCGCCTGCGGCGATCGCCCTGGCTGCTGCCCGCCCAGGGTTCGATTTTGATGGCAGTTTCCGGGGGCCAGGATTCGGTGGCCATGGCGCGGCTGTTGTTGGATTTACAGCCCAAGTGGCATTGGCGGCTGGCGATCGCCCATGGCAACCACCGCTGGCACCCGCGCGAAGATCAAGCTGCCGCCCAGGTGCAGCAGCTCGCGGCCCAGTGGCAGCTTCCCTTTTGGCTGTTTACAGCAGCATCACCGCCCCAGGGAGAAGGGGCCGCCAGGGCTTGGCGCTATGGTCAACTGGGGCAGATTGCCCAGGCGGAGGGGTTTGAGATCGTGGTGACAGGGCATACGGCCAGCGATCGCGCCGAAACCCTGCTCTACAATCTGGCCCGAGGCAGCGGTTTGGATGGCTTGGCCGCCCTGGGCTGGAAGCGTCCGCTGGTGGCGGCGGACCCGACAATCCAGCTCGTGCGTCCGCTGTTGGCCCTGACGCGGGCTGAGACGGGGAGATTTGCGATCGAGCCTGGCGCTTCCCCTGTGGCAAGACCCAATTAACCAGGATCTGAGCTACCGTCGCAACCGGCTGCGCCACCAGGTGTTGCCCCTGCTGACGTCCCACATTAACCCCCGCAGCATCGAGCATTTAGCCCAAACCGCAGAGCTGTTGGAAGCAGATCTAAACTATTTGGAAGCCCAAGCCCAGCAGTTGCATCAACGGGTAGAATCCCAAGATCGGCTCAACCGACTGCAACTGCGCCAGGCTCCCCTAGCCCTACAGCGGCGGGTGGTGCGGCAGTTTTTGCGGCAGCGCTTGCCAATGCCGCCCAATGCCGCCCAGATTGAAAAGGTGGTGGCGCTGATCGCTGCTCCTCGGGGAGCCCAGACGGATCCGTTGGCCGGTGGCGCGATCGCCCAAGTTGAGGGGGATTGGATTCGGCTGGTCTAGGGGCGGCGGTGGCAACCAGTTTCGAGTAGGGTTCACGTTTCAAGCAGGATTCATGCCTGAACCAGGAAGCCTCGAAACAACAAAATCTCAGGCAGAAGACAAATCGAGCCGCCACGGGCCCGGATTACTGGCACACTTCGGGATGCTTTGTTCTGTGTTTAGCCTCGGAATGCTGAAGTCTTTCTAAGGAAAGCAGCGCATTTGTGACAGATGCGTTACATTTCCTTTAGTTAGCACATCAGAGGCACCTGCCATGAACAGAGATTTACGGAACCATCCCGCTTTGCGCCAGCCTCGCGTCCGCGTGATCGCTCAGTCTGAAACGCAACAGCAGCCTACATCCTGGGTGGATGCAGCGGTGGCAGCGGCGCTCGTGGCAGCGGCAGCGGCGGCGGCAGCGAACCTAGGTTAATCGATGGGCTGGTGCTCCAATTTCAAAAGGGCGAGGCACAGCTTGAGTCTGTGTCTTGCCCTTTTGACGCTGAACCGGTGACCTCAGACCCCGGTAGTACTAGACCCACGACGCCAGCCGCCCAGGGCCTATTCTCCTCCCCCGACGTCTCCTCACCCCGAAGACCTAGACAAAGCTCCGCCAGGTCGTGGGATCAACATTGCCCAGGACATTGCCCCCAATAATCTGCCCCTGATCGAGGGACCAGATAACGACGGTTCCGGCGGTCTTGTGTTGCCACAAGAGGTCAGATTTACCATTGCCGTCATAGTCGCCACTGCCGAGAATCCCCCAATTAGGGTCAGAAGAGCCATCTAAGACATAGCCACCCATCACGGCTGCTCGCTCATTCATCTGCCAAATGGAGATCTGGCCGCTTTGCTGGTGACGCCAAACAATATCAGCAGCTCCATCATCGTTGAAGTCTCCCGTGGCCTCAATCTGCCAGCCGAGATCAGGGTAGACACCATTGGTCCCAATATCGACCAAGTTGTTCACTATAGCGCCTCCGATGAACTCTCCCCCTTGGGCACCGCCCAAATACCACTGCACCAATTGGCCGCTAGTCTGGTGCCGCCAGAGAATGTCAGCCTGATCATCACCGTTGAAGTCATCAATGCCAGCAATTTGCCACTCTTGGCCGGGGCGGTTGTTGGGAGCAACCTCAACTTCACCTTTGAGCTGCTGATTGTTATCCAGTAGCCAAATTTGAGTGGCGGAGGTTTCTCGGTTACGCCCAATCAAGTCAAGATTGCCATCGTGATCGAAGTCAGCCGTGCCGGCCATGGTCCAGGGTGCATCGGGGATAGTCGCCGCGAAGCCGCTGGAATCAGCAAATCCATTGTTTTGCATCTTCCAAATCAGGATGCTTCCATTGATTTGGTTGCGCCAGAGGATATCGCTGGTGCGATCGCCATCAAAGTCGCTCACCACACCTCCGTCAACATCAAATAGGCCAATCGTCTGGTCGGAAATTCCACCACTGATCAACGAAACAGTACCGAGGCTGAACGAGCCGCTGGCGGAGGGGGTATTGTCGCTGAAGGCAATCAGATTAGGGGTTTCGTAGGGATCAGGAGCTCCTGTGAAAGCAGTATAGTTACGGAGTTTTCCGCTGAGGATCGTGCTCCCTCCCAGGAGAAGCGTGTAAGTATCGCCTTTGACGTAGAGATCGTAGTTTCCGAGGCCAGGATCTGCGATCGTGACACCTTCAGCCTGAGTGAAGAACTGGCGGGTATTGTCCGCAGGTGCGCTATCTGGCTCTAGCCCTGGGTTGACCTGTTGCGTTCCATCTTCCTGGGCAAAGATACGCAGATTCCCCCCCCCCGCCTTGGTGAAGCCCAGTTCAATCGCCTTCTCGGCTTCGCTGGTGATCAGGGTCAGGCTGAAGGCTGCTCGGTCAGTTTTGCCATCGTTATCTTTATCGGCAGCCGCTTCGAGGGTCTCGCTGAGAACATTGGCTCGGAAGCTCAAGAGCAAGCCATCGGTGGCATCCAGGCTGATATCCGTGCGGCTGTAGCCAGCTTGGATAACAGCGGCGGCGCGGGTATCGAGGGTGGTGACGCCACCCGCTGTGGTTTCTACTGCGCCGGGCGTCACCGCCAGCCAGCCCTGGGTGCTGGGCACGCTGGTGCCATCGTAGAGCACGCGTCGACTGCCGACCAGGGGGGCATCGTTGACGCCTATGACATTGACCGTTTTCGTTACGGTGCTGCTGGTGCCACCATCGCCATCGGTCAGGATCAGCTCGACCGTGCGGCTGCCGTTAACTAGGGCTTCAGAAACATTGCTGTAGTTGAGGTTTTGGATGAGGGCTTGAACGTTGGTGGAATTGGCGTTGGCATTGAAGCGGATGACGAGGCTCTCGGTGCCGATGCCGCCAGTGTAGGTGCCGATTCGGGTGCCACCATAGAGAACTTTGCGGCCATCAAGGCTGATTTGGCCTGCGGCGGTGCCTTGGTTTTGGATACTGAGTCTGTCATCCACAGTACCGTCCGCGCTGACGCGGACTGTGAGAGCGCCTGTGTCGAAATCAGTACTGTCATCAGTTGCTGTTGCCATGGCATCGAGGCGTGCTGGCTCGCCATTCTCCCTATAGGCCGACACCAGTCCAGACAGGCTCAGTACTGGATTGGCATTGCCATAGACCCTGACCTGGCCAGTATCACTAGCATTGTTGTTAGGTGCACCGATCGCCAAAGCAGTACCATCCCCGGACAGCGACACAGAATAGCCAGAGCCGTCCCCTGCCGCTTCGCCATCGAGGTCACGAATTAGCTGGCTCCAACTGCCACTGCCACTGTTGGTGTCATAGCGATATAACCGCACCTGTCCACTGTTGTTGCCGCTGCCATCGTTATTGGGTGCGCCGACCGCCAGGGTATTGCCGTCCTCCGATAGCGACACGGACCAGCCGGAACTGTCCCCTGGGGCTTCACCATCAAGGTCACTGCCTAACTGGCTCCAACTGCCACTGTTGGTGTCGTAGCCGTATAGCCGCACCTGGCCACTATTACTCCCATTGCCATCGTTATTAGGCGCGCCCACCGCTAGGGTATTGCCGTCCCCCGATAACGACACAGACCAACCGGAGTTGTCTTCTGGGGCTTCGCCAACGAGATCGCTGCCGAGCTGGCTCCAACTACCGGTGTTGATGTCATAGCGATATAGCTGCACCTGGCCGCTACCACTACCATTGCCATCGTTATAGGGGGCACCGACTGCCAGGGTGTTGCCATCCCCCGATAACGACACAGAATGGCCGAATTGTTCACCTGTGGCTTCGCCGTTGAGGTCACTACCGAGCTGGCTCCCAGTTACCACTGCCGTCGTCATAGCGGTAGAGCCGCACCTGGCCACTATCAACGCCATTGCCATCGTTGTAGGGTGCGCCGACCGCTAGGGTGTTGCCATCTCCCGACAACGACACGGACCAGCCGGAGAAGTCCCCTGAAGCTTCGCCATCCAGATCGCTGCCGAGCTGGCTCCAACTGCCATTGTTGTCGTCATAGCGGTAGAGCCGCACCTGGCCACTATTACTCCCATTGCCATCATTGCGGGGTGCGCCAACCGCCAGGGTCTTGCCATCCCCTGATAGCAACACAGAAAAACCCGAGAAATCTCCTGGGGCTTCGCCATCGAGATCACTACCTCGCTGGCTCCAATTGAGCGTGCCAGCGAATTCCGGGACTACAATCTCAGGGGGAGCCTGGCGGGAGGCCGGCTGCTGAACCGTGGAGAAATTTTCAGAAAATAAAGTCATAGGAAGAAATATAGGTGTACTGCTGTGGCCGCGCAGAAAGGAGTCGAGGTTACACTACCCTCGACCACTCTATACAAAAGAAAATATCTATCATCCGCACAAATACGTAAGAGATATATTTGGCTTTGGCCCGAAGCGCTCAGGCAAGTCTCGCCAAGGAATACCTGCTCGATACCGATAAAGCACGGCTTCGACAAACAAGCGGTTGTCTTTGGCCGTCCCCCCGACGTGGCCTTCACGCCCGAGCAGGAAGCCTTCGATTCTCTCCCATTGGTCATTGCGTAGTCCGTATCGATGCATTGGGTCTCAGTTCATCAGCACGCCAGTACCGTAATGACACAACTGATTTCAGACCCTAGTACTGCGAATGTAGGACTGCGAATCTAGGACTGCGAATCTAGGACTGCGAATCTAGGAATTGCCCCAGGTCTTCCATCAGGCGGCTGAGTTCGACTTCGGTGTTGAGGCGGATGCGATCGCTCTTCAAGGTCAACAGCACCTTGGCGGCAAAAGGACTGGGCCAAATGTTGGGATTGCAAAAGACCTCCAAAAATAAATCCCCCCGCTGTTTGTACTCCAGCGGCGGCAGCGGGGCGGGTCGCTGACCGGCTGCGGCTCCGGCGGGTTGGGCGGCCAGGGTCTTGAGCCGCCCCATGAGTTCACCCAGGGCCGCCTGGAGGGCGCGGGCTTCGGATTCGCTACAGTCAAAGGCCACAGAGCCTGCCGCTAGATTGATTGTCAGTTGGGACATGGAGATTGTGCGAGATGGTGCAAAGGGCAATGGAACCATCTTAGAAACCAGCCCAGGGGCACAACCTTAAGAGATTAGAAACAATGGCGAATAATCCGATAGATTTAGGGCTGAGACCCACCTAGGACGCGATTCCCAGCCCCGGATAAGATAGCTGTGGGTTGGGTGGCTCCAATCCGCCTTTACCAATCCGCCTTCACCCACGGAAAAGCGCCATGGTTCCCCCAGTCATCCCTCCCCTGAAGCGACCCCTCTTAGTCGGCGGCGTTGGTCTGGCCACCGGGCTGTGGCTGGTGGATAGCTTGGCCCAGGTTCCGATGGATGGCGGTGGGCTTGGTTTGACGGGGCTGCTGGCGCTGTCGGCGGGGGTTTGGTGGCTCCAGCGGCGATCTCCCAACAGCCAGCCGGTGGTGCCAGACCTGGAGGTGCCCCAGATCGATCGGGCCATGGTGGAAGGGGCGATCGCCCAGGCCCGCACCACCCTCGACCAGCTCGCAGCGGAAACCACGGCCAGCGAGACGCCCGCCCTGGCTCAGCTTCAAGTCCGCCTCGCCCAGCTCAGCGCCAACCTCGATCGCCAGACCCTGCAAGTCGCCCTGGTGGGCGGCCAGGCTGTGGGCAAGAGCAGCCTGGCCCACGGCCTGGCCCGCCGCTGGCAGCCGAAGGGTCTCACTAAGGTTCAATTGTTGGATACGCCCCAGTTGTTTGCGAATCAGGGCCTGGTGGCGGAGGCCTTGACCACCAACCCAGGCTCAGCCACCGATTGGGCCGTTCCCCAGGTCGTCCTGGATGCTGACCTTACCCTGTTTGTCACCGCTGGCGATGTCACCGATACGGAGCGGCGCTGTGTGGATTGGCTCAAGGCCAGGGTGGCGCGGCTGATTGTCGTGGTCAACAAGCAGGATCAACATTTGCCGGAGCAACAGACTGAGCTGCTGTCCCAGGTGCGGAAAAACCTCAAGGGGATTGTGGCGGCTGGGGATGTGGTGGCGATCGCCGCCCAGCCCACCCCCCCTGCGCATCCTCCAGCACAGCGCAGATGGCAGCAGCAGCCAGCTCCAAGCTCCCAGCGAGCCCGAGCTGGCGCTGCTGCTCGATCGCCTCGATCAGCTCATGGTGGCAGAACCACCCCAGCAGCTCGTTTGGGCCACCCTCTGCCACCGCGCCAACGGCCTGGCGACAGCGGCCAAAGCCCTGCTCAACCAGCTCCGTCGCCAGCGAGCCAGCAAGGCCATTGAGCAATACCAGTGGGTTGCAGCGGGGGCGGCTTTTATCAATCCCGTGCCGACGCTAGATCTATTGGCCACCGCAGCGGTGAACAGTCAGTTGATTCTGGATCTATCCAAAATTTACCGTCAGCCCCTTTCCCCAGACCATGCCAAAACCATGGCCACGACCCTGGCGGAGATGCTGATCAAACTGGGCTTGGTGGAGGTGTCGAGCAAACTGTTGGGCATCGCCCTCAAGAGCAATGGTGTCACCTATTTGGCCGGAGGCTTGATCCAGGGGGCCAGCGCAGCCTATCTCACCCGCACCGTGGGCCAGAGCCTGGTGGAGTATTTTGAATTGCTAGAGGTGACTGGAGAATTGCCCGAGGTCAAGGCGCTGGAGCAACTCCAGCAGGTTGTCCAGCAAACGTTCCAGGCCAGCCGCCAGAGTCCGATGTTGCAGGGCTTTGCCAAGCAGGCTTTGAATCGGCTCAGGGGGGAGACAGTGAAGGAGATGGCTTCCGGGACGGCTTCTGGGGCTGTCGGCGAGACAGCATCGGCTTCTAGTTAGAAACAAGGATTAAGTAACCAGCGCTTTGAGCCTGCGGCTCGGTCCAATACCCAGTTAATTGCTCAGCTCAATGCTGTCGCCCAGCCGCAGTTTGCCAGTTGCATGGTGAACAAGGTTTTGACCAAACCAGATCTTGCCGCCCTGCAAACGATACTTCGCCAGGGTGAGCAGAGGCTCTTTGTACTGGATGCCACTGCTTTGATCCACGCCGGGAATGGAACAGCGATCGCAGCGTTTCGGCAAGTCAAAACCAATGTCACCAATGCGAATCCGCTGCCAGGCATCTTCAGCAAAGGCCCCACAGCCCGTAACGACCAGGTTGGGCCGAAACCGATCCATCGGCACTGGCTCCGCCAGCCGTCCATTCAGATCTGCCAGGGAGGCTTCCGAGATCAACAGCAATGGATAAGCATCGGCAAAGCTGACCAGCTTGTCTTGGCCCAGTTGGCCATGGGCCGTGGGGCGGCGGCTTTGGTCCGGCATGTAGACGAGCTGACAGGGCGTTTGCAGGAACTGGCTGAGCCAGGCTTGGGCGCTGCTGCCCATGGAGAGGGCCGCGCAGCGATCGCCCCAAACCTCAACTTCCAGGGCGATCGCCTCCAACGCTGGCTCCAGCGGCAAGGCCAGGTCCGCCATCCCCGGCGCAGACAGTTGGAGCTGCTCCCCCAGGCCAACGCGAATCAGGGCCATGGTTGGGTGCTGGCGCTGGGTCATGAACTTGCCATTGGGGCTGGCCACCATCCAGCGGCGATCATGTTGCAGGCCGCGATCGCCCACGGTCGCTTCCCCCAGGGCAATGCCTGCGGCAGATTTAATCGGATAGATGTATAGGCCACTTAGCGTAATCTGGGTCATAGCAGATCGGAACGGCATTGCCTCTCCAGTCTATGGCCCAGGGGAAAGACTCGGGAAAGGGGAGCCGGATCGGAGCCCCTCTCACCTTGTGGGAGAGGGGTTGGGGTGAGGGGGCAAAACTTACGCCCCAAGCCCCTAGGCCAACGCTAGCCCTGGGGCAGGGCTTCAGGGCGCAGGGTAATGTTGAGGTCGCTGGTGCCGCGACGAATACCCAGGGTCAGCTTGTCGCCAACGCGGCTGCTGCGTACTTGCTGTTGCAACTTTTCAGAATCACTGACCGCCTGGCCACCGGTACTGCGAATCACATCGCCCGCCCGCAGCCCGGCCTTGGCCGCTGGGGAGTCGGGCATGACCTTGGCCACCAGGATGCCGCTGTCCGCTTCCACCTGGAGGGGGCTGTTGGGATCGGTATTGAGTTGTTCTTTCAACTCTGGGCTGAGGGTGACGAGCTGCACACCAATGTAGGGATGTTCAACTTTGCCGTTGGTCACGAGCTGGTCGGCGATGTTGCGCACCGTGTTGATCGGAATCGCAAAGCCCAAGCCCTGTGCCCCCTGAAGAATCGCGGTGTTGACGCCGATGACTTCGCCATTGGCATTGAGCAGAGGACCACCGGAGTTGCCGGGGTTAATCGCTGCATCGGTTTGGATGTAGTCGGCCCATTGCTCCGGAGCACCGATGTCAGCGCTGCTGCGGCCCGTGGCGCTGACGATGCCAGCGGTGACGGTGTTGTCGAGGCCGAGGGGGTTGCCGATCGCGATCGCCCATTCGCCCGGCTCAATGCGATCTGAATCGCTCAGCTTCAGCGTGGGCAAATTCTGGGCCTCAATCTTGATCACCGCCACATCGGTGACGCTATCCGTGCCAACGACCCTGCCCTCAAACTCGCGGCCATCCTTGAGCGTCACAGTGACCTTATCCGCCCCCGCCACAACGTGGGCATTGGTGATCACCTGGCCATCGCTGCTGGTAATAAAGCCGGAGCCGAGACCCTTTTCGGTGCGTTCCTGGGTGCCGCCTCGGGGCAGTTGATCGAGCTGGTTGCCAAAGAAGCGGCGGAAGATCGGATCGTTGCCGAACTGGCTGCCCAGGTCTGGTAGCTGGCGGCTGACGGTGCGGCTGGCATCGATGCGGACGACGGCATCCCCCGTGGCCTTGACCACATCGCGGATGGTATTGGGAGCAGGCGCAAAGCTTGGGGCAGCGGCCAAGC
Organism: Synechococcales cyanobacterium RM1_1_8; assembly: GCA_012032745.1. Lineage (GTDB taxonomy): Bacteria > Cyanobacteriota > Cyanobacteriia > PCC-9006 > JAAUQQ01 > JAAUQQ01. The sequence continues at coordinate 3,093 of JAAUQQ010000119.1, read as the reverse complement.
TGGCTTGTTGGTTAGAACCGGGGGCACTGTTGGGCAGGGCATTGGCTGTGTTGGGCTTGATCTCAATGCGGCCAATACCCAGGGTCAACCCTGCGCCGAGGGCGATCAAGCCCACTGCTGTAGCAGCTTTGCGGGGAAGGGAATTCGATTTAGCAATCATGGGGTCACCGTTGTCAGGTCTGATGGTTACAACCATAGGGGGTGTCTTTGAAGCTAATGTGACATAGCCATGACAGGATCGTCATAGGTGTCTCCCCACCCCCAAAGCCCTGCTGGCTGCCCCTTTTCTGGACTGGGCTGCCGCCTCAGCAAGCATTCAACTGGCGTTGCAGGTTTAGCGGTTTAGCTCGGTTTAGAGACTGTCCTCTGGGACAGGCGAGTCCAGCGTCAGACTGAGCTGGTAGAGCTGGCGGCGGGGCAGTCCAGTGGCCTGGGCGAGCTGGCGGCTGGCCGCAGAGCGTCCCAGCCCCTGGGTCAGCAGTTGTTCCAGCTCCTGCTGAAGCTGGGCTTCCGACCATTCCACCTGCTTCGGTATGGCACCGGCCACCACCAGGGTAAATTCCCCCTGGGGGCGATGCTGCTCGAAATGGGCCAGGGCCGTGGCCAGGCTGCCCCGCCAAAATTCTTCATGGAGCTTGGTCAGCTCCCGCGCCAGGGCGATTTCCCGCTCGGGTTCCAGCTCCTGGGCTAGGTCCGCCAGGCAGTCCCGCAGGCGGTGGGGGGATTCATAGAAGACGAGGGTGCGCAGCTCGGTTTGAGGGCGGCGATCGCCGCCCGCCTAGCCTTCGATTTAGAAGGCAAGAACCCTTCAAACAAAAAGCGATCGGGGGAGATACCAGCGGCGCTGAGGGCGGTGGTCACAGCACTCACCCCCGGAATGGGCACCACCCGCAAACCCGCTTCCCAACAGTTGCGCACCAGCTCGTGGCCGGGGTCTGAAATGCCCGGCACGCCCGCATCGCTGACCAGGGCGATCGCCGCTCCCTGCTGCAACCGCTCGACCAGCTCTGGCCCCCGGCTGCGGCGATTGTGCTCGTGGTAGCTCAACTGGGGCGTTTTGATCTCATAGGCCTGGAGCAGCTTACCCGTGTGGCGGGTGTCCTCCGCTGCAATCCAGTCCACAGTTTGGAGAATTTGCACTGCCCGATAGGTCATGTCCCCCAGGTTGCCAATGGGCGTCGCCACGATATAGAGCGTGCTGGGTTGGGGGTCTGAAGCCATTTATTTCCACTGCAAAAGGCGCACCGGAGCGCGCCTCAATCTGAATCAAACTTAGCTCAACGAACTTAGCTCACTCGGACTGGATCTAGCTGGCGATCGCCCCAGCAGCGCCAACCTAAAAACCGCCGACCTGCCTACATATCGCTGCCGCCCTGAAAAGCCAACACAGCTACGACAACCGGACCGGCAATCACAATCAATGCGAGGGAAACGAGCTGGAAGATGACTTCAAAGTTGATCCCACCAATGAAATCAAACAGGCCGCTGAAAATACCGGCCAAGAAAACACTAGCCAACAATAGATCAGACATAACTTCTCCCAAAAGCCCAAGCAGCATTTATAAATCGACAACCACCAATCTATCACCGCCCTAGACCAGCGCTTCTAACCAAAATTAGGACAGCATTAATCTAGGGATCTTGCAGTTGCCAGTAACCAATTTTATCGGGCTGAAGCCCCCGATTTTTAAGGAAGTTTACAAAACTCCATCAAATTTTGTTTTGCCCTGGCCCAGAGAATTTGGGATGGCCCCTAGCCGCGCCTACTCCCGCGCCTACTCCCGCGCCTGGATCTGGGACAGCCGCTCCAGGTCCAAGACCTCGGCCAGCAGCGCTTCATCCATCAGCCCCTGCTCCAGCACAATCTGCCGCAGGGTCTTGCCGGTCTCTAGGGACTCCTTGGCCACCGCTGCGGCCTTGAGGTAGCCGATGTGGGGATTGAGCGCCGTCACCAGGGACAGCGTCCGCTCGGCGTAGTCCCGGCAGCGGTCCTCCTGCGCGGTGATGCCTGCGAGGCAGTTGTCGCCCAGGGCCTGGATCGTGTTGCCGAGGATTTCGATGCTGTGGATTAGGTCGTAGGCGATCAGCGGCATCATCACGTTGAGTTCGAGCTGACCGGCCTGGGCGCAGAGGGCGATCGCCTGGTCGTAGCCCATCACCTGGAAACAAACCATGGACGTCATTTCCGCCATCACTGGATTGTACTTGCCCGGCATGATCGAGGAACCGGGCTGGACCGGCGGTAGCTGGATTTCTTTTAGGCCGGTCATGGGGCCAGAATCCATCAGGCGTAGGTCGTGGGAGATCTTCACCAGATCCTGGGCCAGGTTGCGCAGGGCTCCGGACATCGCCACAAAGGGGGCCATGCTCTGCATCGCCGCCATCAGGTGGGGGGCCGAGGTGAGGTCAAAGCCGGTCAGTTCAGCTAAAACGGCTACAACGCGATGGGCATATTTGGGGTGGGTGTTCATGCCCGTGCCCGAGGCACTGCCGCCGAGGCCGAGCTGCATCAGATCCTGGGCGGCAAACTCTAGCCGCCGCCGATGGTCCTGCAAAATCACCTGCCAGGCCCGGAAGCTGTCCCCCAGGCGCACCGGCACGGCATCCTGCAGGTGGGTGCGGGCGGATTTGACGATGCCTTGGAATTCCTTGGCTTTTTGGTCGAGGGTGGCGATCGCGCCCTCCAAGGCCGGATAGAGCGAGTGGGCCAGGGCCAGCAGGCTGCCAATGCGGATCGCCGTGGGGATCACATCGTTGGTGGACTGGCCATAGTTGACATGGTCGTTGGGGCTGAGGCGTTGGTAATCGCCCTTCTCGTGGCCCAGCATCTCCAAGGCCCGATTGGCCAGCACCTCATTCACATTCATGTGGTGGGAGGTGCCCGCCCCGGCCTGGTAGACATCGACGACGAACTGCTCCCGCAGGCGGCCCTGGAGGATTTCATCGGCGGCCTGGACAATGGCCCCGGCCATGGCCGGTTCGATGCAGCCCAGCTCACCATTGACCATCGCCGTGGCCTTCTTGATCAGCAGGCAGGCATCCACATAGGTGGGCAGGGGCCTGAGGCCGCTGATGGGGAAGTTCTCGGTGGCC
>JAAUQQ010000118.1 GCA_012032745.1 Synechococcales cyanobacterium RM1_1_8 | reverse complement strand
TCGGGGTCGGTCGGGACGTGGGCGTGGGTTGGGGAGCGGGCGTCGGTGCAGGGGTGGGGGCTGGCGTGGGCGTCGGCTCAGGCTCGGGCTCAGGAACCGGCTCCTGCAAGCCCACATTCAGCGCATAGTTCCCCGCCCTGACCGGCGTTAGCTCAATCACATATTCCCCCGTCTGGATCGCTTCCACGGAGCCACGTACGCCCGTGGCATCGGGGATTACCGCACCATCGCTGCCGTAGAACTGCAAGGTGGCATTGCCCTCAATGATCTGGGCGCTCAGGGTCTGACCCGCTTCCACAGGGATCCGGTAGCGCTGAATCTGATCGGTCTCCAGCCTGCCCTCCAACACCCGCTCCAGACCCGGCATGATCGAGAGCTGTTCGTCCCGATAGGTCGGTTCAGGGGCCGCAGCGGCCTGGAGGCTGAGGCTGAGGTTGAAGGCGGCCTTGGCCAGACCCGAGACGGGCCGCAGGACGAGGCTGTAGGTGCCATCGCTGGGCAGGTCTCCCTCCCAGCGGGGGACGCGATCGCTGCGATCGTCCACCGGCTTTCCATCAGGCCCCAACACCGTCAACAGCACCCCCTCCCCAGCGAGGGAGGCCGTCAATCGCTCCCCCGCCTCGGCAACAAAATCATAGGTCGCCGTCTGGCCCTCGACCAATTCCGCCGACAGTTCCAGGGGCCTGTCCGTCGCCAGCAGAACCGCCTGGCGCAGATCGGCGGGTTGGGTGGGACTGGGCTGGGCCGTGGGCGAAGGCGTGGGTGTCGGCAGCAAGGTCGGCGTTGGCGTTACCACGGGCCGAGGCTTATTGATCAAGTTGCGCGTCACGGCCCAGGAGCCCGCCAGGGCCAGGGCAATGATCGTTAGCCCCACCGCTGACACCGCCAGGGGATCATCCCAAAAGGAGGATTCTGGCTGATCTAAAGGGCGGGCAACGCGATCGGGCAGAGGGCGACGATTGAGCGTCTCCGGAGCCTCTCCCTGCCCCACGGCCACGGTGCGCATTTGGGAAACCGAGGGAGCCGAGGGGGCGACCACCTGGAGTCGCTCCTGGGAGGCTGCCGTCAGGGGCACCTGCTCCAGGGCCTGGAGCACATCGTTGGCCGATTGGTAGCGTTCGCCTGGCTTGTAGAGCAACATGCGATCAAGCACCGTGGCGAACCGTTCGGGGATGTTGGGCAGGAACTGCCGCCAGCGCCAGCTCGCATCGCTACTATCGAACAGCTCCCCCGGCTGCCGCCCCGTCATCAAGACGATCGCCGTCACAGCCAAGGCATAGAGGTCACTGCTGGGATAGACTTCGCCGCCGCGAATCTGTTCGTTGGGAGAATAGCCCGGCTTGCCGACGGTGGTGGGCTGGGTGATTTGCTCGGTTTGGAACTGGGTGGCGATCGCCTTCACCACCCCAAAATCAATCAACACCGGCAAATTCTGATCGGCCAGACACATCACATTGTCTGGAGAAATATCGCGATGGATAATCCCCTTGCCGTGGATATGGCCCAACACCGGCAGGAGCTGTTGGACAAAGTGCAGCCCCTCCTCGATGCTAAAGGCCTGCTGCTGCTGGGAGAGGCGCTCTTCGAGCAGATCGCCATAGGTCATGCCCTCCACATAGTCCTGAACCAAGAACAGCCGCTGATCTTCCTCAAACACCGCCCTGAACTTGGGCACCTGGGGATGATCAATGCGATAGAGCACGGAGGCTTCGCGCTCAAACAGCTCATTGGACTTCTCGATCGCATAGGTGCTAGTGACGGGCGGAATAAATTCCTTCAGGGCGCAATATTCATTAAAGCGCCCCTGATCCGCAGCCAAATAGGTACGCCCAAAGCCGCCCTGTCCCAATACCTGCAAGACGCGATAGCGATTTTGTAGGACCGTACCAACAGTAATAGGAGGTTGCATGGACAAAATCACCGGCTCCCCACCGGAATGGGACAAAATCAGAGTGGCAGGGGACTGGGCAGCAGCGGCAGACCCTAACATCTAGCGACGGGAACAAGAATATCAGCAATGCCCAGAATCTGGGGGGCTTACTGCCTCAATGGGCCAGGCGTTGCTTGACGATCGCCTGGACTAGCTTGCCATCTGCCTGTCCCTGGAGTGCCTGCATGGCTGGCCCCATCACCTTCCCCATCTCCTTGGGACTGGTCGCCCCCCACCTCGGCAATGATCCGATCCACCGTGGCGGTCACCGCTGCCTCCGAGAGCTGCGCTGGCAAATACTCCTCCAAAATGGCCAGCTCCTGCTGCTCTTGCTCCGCTAGGTCCAGCCGTCCAGCATCAGTATATTGGGCAATGGAATCCCGGCGCTGCTTGGCCAAATAGGCCAGGGCGGCCAGCTCCGCTTCCGGGCTGAGGTCGCCATTGCCCTGGGCGCGGGCTTCTACGACTTTCTCCAGCAGTAGTTTTTTGATGCCGCGCACGGTCTCTAGGCGGACCTTGTCCTTGGCTTTCATCGCGGTTTTAATGTCTTCGCCGATGCGGTCAATTAGACTCATTTCGTTTAGGTTCGTTTGAGAGGACGTATCAAGGATTGGCCAAAGCAAGCATTTGCCACAGCATTCGCCCCAGCATCTGCCACAGCCGAGGGATGCCAGGCTGAGTCGGGCAAACGGGAGCTGGTTTTCGGAACAAAAGTCCAGTCTATAGGCCCTATCGGCCACAGCCAAAACTATTCTTAAATATTTTCTGAGCGCAGTTAGTCCCCATGATCGTGGAGCGATCTGGCGGGCAAGCCAGGTTTCAGCCTGGTTGGCTGACGAATCTTTTGCCCCTCATCCCCCACCCCCTTTTCCCAGCTATTGTTTCTTTGGGGGAGAAGGGGAGCCGGAACGGCAAATCTGGATTAAAGCCCCTCTCCCTTTCTGGGAGAGGGGTTGGGGTGAGGGGTTGGGGTGAGGGCCGTTCGAGTTTTGTCAGTCAATCAGGGTTGGGGCAGCGATCGCCCAGGCCCAACGAAGAAAAGTCAACTTTATGGGGAAAAAATATACTTTTGGCCCCGCTTTTGACTCCAGCTTGGAACCCAGATTTGAACCCAGAGGTCACCCTTCAGATAGTGATAGGATTGCCAAGAATGCGCTCATAGAAACTGCCGTGATCCGTTCTGCAATTTTGCCTTTTCCTTCGTCAATGCCAACGCTCCCCGAGAACCAGCGTCTGCGGCTTTTTTCCGGTTCCTCTAACCCCCAACTGGCTGCGGAGGTCGCTCACTACCTCGGAATTGACCTCGGCCCCATGGTGCGCAAGCAATTTGCAGATGGCGAGATGTATGTGCAAGTCCAAGAATCAATTCGCGGCTGTGATGTCTACTTGATTCAACCCACCTGCCGCCCCGTCAACGACCACATAATGGAGCTGCTGATCATGGTGGATGCCTGTCGCCGAGCCTCGGCGCGGCAAATTACCACGGTGATTCCCTACTACGGCTATGCCCGTGCCGATCGCAAAACCGCTGGCCGAGAATCGATCACCGCCAAGCTCGCCGCCAACCTGCTGACCCAGGCCGGAGCCGATCGCGTCCTCGCCATGGATCTCCATTCCGCCCAGATCCAGGGCTACTTCGACATTCCCTGTGACCATGTCTACGGCTCTCCGGTGCTATTGGACTACCTACTGAGCAAAAACCTCTCCGATCTGGTCGTGGTCTCCCCGGACATCGGCGGTGTGGCCCGCGCCCGCGCCTTTGCCAAGAAGCTCAAGGATGCTCCCCTGGCCATTATCGACAAGCGTCGCCAGGCCCACAACGAGGCGGAGGTAATGAATGTGATTGGCGATGTCGCGGGTAAAACGGTGGTATTGGTGGATGACATGATCGACACGGCGGGCACGATTTCCGAAGGGGCTCGGTTCCTGCGCAGGCAAGGGGCAGAGCGGGTCTATGCCTGTGCCACCCATGCGGTTTTTTCGCCGCCCGCCACAGAACGCCTCTCCCAGCCCGGCCTGTTTGAGGAGGTGATTGTGACCAACACCATTCCCATTCCCGAGGAGCGCCGCTTTCCCCAACTGAAAGTGTTGTCAGTTGCGAACTTGCTGGGGGAGACGATTTGGCGCATCCACGATGAAAGCTCCGTCAGCATCATGTTCCGTTGAGCGACGGGTATGGAACCAGCCCAGTCGGTGCCCAGCTCAGCGCTCGGCGATGCCATCTGCATCTGAGTCATAAAACGTATCCGATGTCCGGGCGGGGGCGGGCCAATCGCTGTTCTCGCCGCCAAGATAAATCTTGCTGAGCTTGACATAGTCCTGGCTGAACTGGCGCAGGGCATTGAGCAAGACATCGAGGGCGATCGCATCACTGGTCCCCAAATCAAACCAACAGCGCGCCCAGAGGCCCTGGAACTCCACCTCACCCATGTTGTGCATCAGGGCTTGGAGGGCGTTATCGGCGCGATCGTCCCGGTAGGGCATGTAGCTCAGCTCAAGGCCTTCTTCTTGGATTTGTAAATTTTCGGCGTTGAAGCCCCCCAACTTGCCGAGAAAGAACCAGGAATTGAGCATTTCTTCGACATATTGCTGCTCTGAGTTGGAGGGAACGGTTTCAAATTCCAGCCAGATCCAGACATCAAAGGGATTAAACTCGCGAAATTCAATGTCCATGGCTGGTCTTAGTTCCTGGGGCGATTGCGACTGAGTGGTGCTGCTTGGATGGCGGCGGCGCTGGGGGGCTGCTGGGCGGCGGATTTTCGGCCCTGGCCGCAGTTGTCCATTCTAGGGTGAATCCACGGCAAGAAAGCCCCGGCTGGCGAGAGCCGGGGCTGAGATGTGATCGGGCGGTGGGATGCAGGGCAGCTTGAGCAGGGCTATCTGATCAGGGCTTGGAGCACCTCGGCGGGTTTGATGGCACCCCAGCGGCTGTTGCCCGCGCGGCTGTTGACGGCGTTTTTGACGCTGCCGCGATCGCAGGCGCGATCTTTGCCATCCAAGGCTTCCTGGTTCTGGCAGCTCTCTTGGAGAATCTGGGTCACCAGGCGCAGGGGCAGGACTTCGGGGGCCGCCAGGGCTCGGTCGAAGTGGGTTTGGGCGATCGCCAACTGGCCCTTATCCTTTTGGTCCTGGCCCTTGCGGTGGGCGAGCTGGGCCTTGAGATAGTGCATTTCTGGGTGGCTGCCCTGGAGCGCCAGGCCCTGATCAATGGCGGCCAGGCCCTGGTCGGTCTTGCCGAGGATGCGATAGCCCAGGCCAGTCAGCCAGTGGCTGAGGTAGGCCGGGCTGGCCTGCTGGAGTTTCTCCACGGCCTCATCGGTGCTGGAGAGGGGCAGGTAGGCCGAGGCATACATATCCGTAAAGCCCTGGAGCAGGTTCAGCTCCGGATCATTGGGGTCGATCTGGCGGGCGGCCTTCATGGCTGCATTGAAGCTGCGCAGCCGCCCCAGGGCCTTGCCCAGGCCGCGCACGGGACCGTCGCCCTGATCGGACAGAATGTAGGCCCCATCGATAAACTCTGCCACCGCCAGGTAAAGATTGCTGCGCAGGGGCTGGCTGGCCTGGATCGCCTTGGCGGCACGGCGGGTTTCGGTGGCCAGGCCGGGCAGGGCAGCGTTGTCCTGTTCATACTGGGCCACCAGGGCCAGCATGGGATAGACCAGGGGTTCATTGGGCTCGGCGGTCTTGGCTTGCTCCAGGAGGCCAACGGCGGTTTTGTAATCTCCCGCTTTGAACATGGCCTCAAAGGCGGCTTCGGTTTTGTCGCCAATCGGCATGGGGTTATTGGAGCGGAAGGGATCCCCCGCCAGGGCCGGACTGCCCCAGCCCAGGCTGGCGGAGGTGACCGCGATGGAGCCTAGGGCGAGCCCCAGCCGCTGGAACCAGGGCTGCATCCAGCCCACGGAGCGCCCCGCTGAATGCATTGGGGAGGGGGAATCTTGTCGTTGCATGACCATCTTGGTTTGAGTGAAGGAGCGACAGCTAGAAGGGAGCAGCCTGGGGGGTGGGAAATGGGGGGGATGCGCGGAGCGACTCAACGGGGTGAATGACGACTGGGTGAATGACAACTGGGTGAATGGCTTAAGCCTTCACAGGTATGGCTAGAGATTAGGGACGGGACAGCTCACAGAACTGTTCCAGCACTGGCCTGTTCCTCCCCCCAAGCAATCCCCAAGCAGTCCAGAAGCAGCTAGATTTCGCGATCGCCCCCATCATGCCAAACCCGCCCACCAGAATGGAAGCCCGCCTGGTCCAATTTCGCTGCCGTCTCCCATCCCTAGACAGACATCCCTAGACAGACATCCCTAGACAGACATCCCTAGACAGACGGGTAGATTAGAAAACAGCCATACTGATACTGACACTGATACTGAATACCGCACCCCAGCCCTTTCCTCACCCCTTTCCTCACCCCTTTCCTAGGCCTGCCATCCAGCCCCCTCCCCTTCCGCCCATGCTCCATCTGCGCGACCTCTCCTACCATCCCCCCGCCACGCCCCAGCCGATTCTGTCGGGCCTCACCCTCACCCTGCCCGCCCAGAGCCTAGGGTTGATCATCGGCCCCAGCGGCTCCGGCAAGACGACCCTGCTGGAAATTCTGGCGGGGCTGGCCCAGCAAACCAGCGGCGAAGTCGCCTGGCGAGACCAGATTCTGACGCCCCTGCACCTTCAGCAGCTCGGGGGCTTGGTCTTTCAGTTTCCCGAGCGACATTTTTGCTGTGGCACGGTCTTGGAGGAGTTGCGCCTGGGCCACCCGGAGCTGGATGGCGATCGCGTCCACCAAGCCCTGGGCGAAGTCGGCCTCGACCACCTCTCTCTCCAGGCCGCCCCCCAGGCCCTCAGCGGCGGCCAACAGCGGCGCTTGTCCCTGGCCGTGCAGCTCATCCGCCAGCCCCACCTGCTGCTGTTGGATGAACCCACCGCTGGCTTGGACTGGTCCATGCGCCAGCAGCTGATCGGCCTGCTCAGCCGTCTAAAGCAAAAGCGGACGCTGCTGATTGTCACCCACGATGCCAGCGATCTGATGCCGATCGCAGACTCTGCTTGGCGGCTAGACCAGGGCCATTTGGTAGAAGCGGCGATCGCCCCCGAAGTCGTCGAGGTTTAACACATGCTCGGTCAAGGTCCAGACCGATCACCCCCCTTCGGTTATCCCGCATCGGCCTAAAGCTTGGCGAGGGCGAGAGATTTTGTAAGCTGGATAACGAACATTGGGGCAACACCAGGGACAGATTATCCCCGCCTAGACTGCTCCGCCCATCTCCCGACTTTGGACCGCAACTCACTAAATACCCATGGCAGATCAACTCACTCGGGCGCTGGCCGCCGATGGCAGTATTCGCGTCATCGGCGTCATCACCACCGATAGCACCCAGGAAGCGCGCGATCGCCACCAGCTTTCCAACGTCGCCACCGTGGCCCTGGGCCGCACCATGGCCGCTGGCCTAATGCTGGCCTCGACCATGAAACGAGCCCAATCCCGCATCAACCTGCGCATCCGTAGCGCAGGCCCCCTGGGCGGCCTGCTGGCCGATGCAGGCTTGGATGGCACCGTGCGCGGCTACGTGAGCAACCCTGCCGCCGAGCTGCCCCCCAGGCCAATGGACGGCCCAATGTCAGTGCCGGCCTGGGCTCGGGCTATCTCTACATGCTGCGGGACATCGGCTATGGCCGCCCCTACAACAGCACCGTGGAGCTGATCAACAGCGAAGTCAGCGACGACATTGCCTACTACCTCTCCAATTCTGAACAGACGGCCTCGGCGATCGAGCTGGATGTCTTGGTGAATGACCAGGGGGTCGAGCGGGCGGGGGGAATTTTGATCCAGGTCTTGCCCAAGGCCCACCGGGATGAAGAACTCTCCAAGCTAGTCTATGCCCAGGCGGGCAGGCTCAAAGACTTTTCCAAGCTGCTGGGCCAGGGCCTGCCCATGGCGGAAATTATGACGCTCCTGCTGGGGGATTTGGGCTTGGAAATTCTGCCCGAAACTGTCCCTTTGCGCTTCTTTTGCCCCTGCACCCGCGATCGCCTCATGGGGGCCATGCGCATGTTCGGCACCGATGAACTCCAGGACATGATCGAAAAGGACAAAGGCGCAGAGGCCACCTGCGATATTTGCGGCGAAGTTTACAACATCCAGGCCGATGAACTGGCGGCGCTGATCCAGAGGATGGATGAAGAGGCGATCGCGGCCCGCAGCTAAGGGACTTCCCAGGAATTAAAGCACCAAAGTTTAAGAGTTGAAGATTTCTGCAGTGAGCATGATTCGGCCCTAGGGACGTTCAGCGGGACGTCCTGCCAAGCTCCGGGATTGGCCTAGCAAGACCAACAGCCCGGATGAACGGAGTTCGTCCAGGCTGTTTAACATTGCCCTAGCGAGCAAAGCTACTGGTCGTCCAGAGCGTCCCCAGGGAGACCACGACAATGAACTGCTTCGGCGACATCAGCGCCGACTGAGCCACATTGCCAAGCGTTTGGGGTGTGAAAAACCCTTCCAGGGGCAAGGCCAGCAGAGAGCCCACAATCAGCCCCGCAAACATGCTCGCCATGGTAATAAAAAAGGCGCGGCCAAACTTGCCCTCTTTGCGATTGAGAAAATAGAGGCTAGCCCCAGCCCCACAGGCCAAGAGCAGCTCCAAGGCCCCATCGCTGTTGGCATCCACGTAGAAAACCGCCAGACCCATCAGCACCAGCGTCACCCCAGCGGGCAGCACAATATCCATCAGGCTGGGCTGATCTGCCATGTCCTGCATCCAGCCGGGCAGCTTTTGGCTGAGGGCGGGAGCCTGCTTGGGGGGAGGCGGCGCAACTTTTTCGGGAAAGCGAATGCGCTCGGGCACCTTGATCTTGCCCTCCTGACGCATACGCAGACGGTGCATCAAGACGGCATCGTAGGCCGCCTCGACCTGTTCGACTTTAGTTCTGGCACCGTCGAAACTATCGACCAGCGATCGCGGGCCGCCTGGATTTCATCGAACGAGGCCCCTTCGGTTACCCCGAGTAGCTCGTAAGGACTCTGCTCACTCATTGCCAATCTCCGGACAAGCCTTTGCTCATGATTCATGATAAGTGAGGTTTTCAGTCTGTGGCATTTAGCTTGTGTAAATTTAGCGCCCACAATTGTATGAGTCTCGACGGAGAGTCCCCAGGACTTTAGAATAGGGGGCGATCCCGAATGGCTGAGAGCCCGATGTGATCTTGTGATTCTGATCTGACGAGTGACAAGCATTTGACCAGGCCTGAGCGCTGCGGCTCTCTGCGCCTACCGCTGAACGTGACTTTCCCCCAGCTCCCTCCTTAAGAACCCATGGCAGCTCTAAAAAAAGGATCCCTCGTGCGCGTCCTGCGCGACCAGATTGAAGGCAGCATCGAAGCAACCGCCAGCGACAGCCGCCTGCCAGACTACATCTTCGACACCGATGGCGAGATCTTGGACATCAAGGCGGACTATGCCTGGGTCAAATTTGCCCTACCCGTCGCCAATACCTGGTTCAAGCTCGACCACCTAACAGCAGCAGCGAAGTAAGGCAATTCCCAGCAAACAAAATGCCCGCAGGGGCAGGTTTAGCCAAAGAGTCTACTACTATGACCGAAAGACTTCGCCACAACCCGCCCCAGCCCCAGCGCGCACAAACACCCAGATCCTAAGGATGGTCCCTAGCGCCCCATGCGCTTAAGCGATTCCTGGGCTTCCTGGCGAAACTGCCGGGCTCGGCGGAACATCTCCTTGCCCGAGTGAATGTAGGACTCCTCATAGCTGGTGGTAAAGCGCTCCAGCTCATCCACGCCATCGCCCAAGTGATTGATGGCGTAATACAGCTTTGAGGCTGGTCCAGCGGCCAGGGGAGGATTGGCCAGGGAATTAAACTTGGCCTGGGCCTTTTCCTGGGTCTTGCGGCAGTCTTCTAGGTAGGCGACAAACTGATCCATCAGCTCATCGTCGAAGGGATCCGCTGCGAGGGCATTGATTTGGGCGTTGAGCGATCGCACCACCTGGTGAATCAAACGGCTGACGGGGTTGTAAACCTGACGCATCCAATCCTCCAGGTCCACCTCCAAGGCGCGGCGGCTGGGGCGGCGACCCTGGGCTGGCTTGGTTCCAGACGCTTCGGCGGTGGAATTGGGCTCGACACCGCTGGCGCGGGCATAGTCGGCATAGGACTGGTAGGGGGCTGGGCCGGAGTGGTTTTGGCGGCGGCCCTTGCCCCCCTGGCGCTGTTGATCGTAGTCCCGGCGGCGCTGGGGGTCACCCAGGACTTCGTAGGCCGCATTGAGGGCGACGGTGGCTTCGTGGGCCTGCCGGATGGCATCGGTGCCCAGGCCCTGGCGATCGGGGTGGCATTGCTTGGCCTTGGTGCGGTAGGCCAGTTTGATGGCCGCTGCGGTGGCGCTGGGCGTCAAGCCAAGCAGTTTGTAAAAGTCAGATTGAGCCATGGCGGATGTTGCGACCGATGGAGCCGATGGGACCGGCGCGCGACCAGACCGATGCGGTGCACAGACTGAAGGCAGCCCCTAGGCGGTTAAGGCCCCAGGCCTGGCAAGGAAATGAAAAAATATACGAGATATTGTAGGGGGAATTGGGGGGCGGTGAAGGCTGGGAGAGGGGCTAATTCAAGCTAGTTTCAAGCTAATCCCAAGCCAATTCCAGGCTGATTTTAGGCCCAATCAAGCGCCCAGCGTCGCCACAAACCGAGCCACCGCATCGCCAAAGGCTGTCGTGGCCTCAAAAGGCAACAGATTGCGACCGGGCAGCAGCGCCCCCTGGCCCGCCGGTAGGGCATCCAGGTAGATCTGGAGCCGGTCCTGGGGCGACTCAGACTTGCCAGAACGGCTGACGCTGGAGGCTTCTTGGCCAAAGAGGGCGAGGGTGGGCTGGGCGATCGCCCGAATCTCTTCCCCATAGCCCTGCTGCCAAAACCTCGCCAAAAAAGCAAACACAGCATGGCGGCTAGCGGGATCCCTGGCCCCCGCCACCAGCGGATCGAGCCAGGCTGGGTCAATCGGTGAATCCCTGGCAAAGAGCTGCTTACGGGAAAAATCTTCGAGGAACTGACGGCGGCGGGCATAGCGGTAGAACAGCGCCCCCAAGGGAGACTTGAACAGCGCCCAGGCCAGGTTTTGCTGCCGCTCCGTCGCCACATCAACCATCACCTGCCAGGCGGGCGGCCCCGACAGCACCAGGCCCACCACGAATTCGGAGCCAGCTTGACCAGCTCGATCGCCACTGGGAACAAAGCTCCCTGCACCACCACAATCACCGGGCGCTGGATCACCGTTTCGATCAACTGCTGGAGCTGGCGGGCCCAATCCACGGGGCGGTAGGGCCAGCAGGGCATGTCGCTATCGCCACAGCCCAGCAGGTCCGGGTTGTAGATCACATTGCCCGGCGCTGGCTGGCCCGGCGCTGGCTGGCCCGGCGCTGGCTGGCCCGGCACCGATCCTTGGCTGCGCTGCTGCCAGTCGGTGCAAAAGCGGTCCCAGAAGCGTCTCGATAGACCCACGCCGATCGGGTGGATGAGCAACAGCGGGGGTTGGGTGGCATCAGCCCCTGGGAATTGCTCTAAAACCTCATAGCCATAGCGGTGGCTGGCGTGATCCAGGGGCGGCTTGCCCTCCATTGGCTGTTCGCCGGGGCGCGGGGCGGTCAAAAGCTGGCAGGTTTGGAATTGGGTCGGGGATGGCCGCATAATGGGGGAACTGATACCTGCGGCAAATTATGCCAGAGGACTACCCTTTGCCGTCCGAGTCTCCCACTCCCCCATCGTTGCTTCAACCTGGGGAATCCTCTGGGGAATCCTCTGGGGAATCCTCTGGGGAAATCTCAGGAGAGATCTCAGGGGAAATCCCTGGGGACAGTTCCCCTGAGCCAGATTTTCTAGCCTCAGAGCCTTCTGAGCCAGCAGCCCCAGGCTCATCCCTTGGGCCAGACCCAGAGGCCTTAGACCCCTCGGCCAGTGCTGGGAAAATGCTGGGCCGAGGCGTAGCGGCTGAAGCAGAGCTCGCTTCGGCCTCCTCGGAATTCCCTGGGGAAGGGCCCACCGAACCGCCATCCCAAGAAGCTGCCGCCCCCAAAGCAGGCCAGCCCGGCAGAGGGCGGCGGCGTCCATCCACCTCGAAGAACCCGGCCAGTGCTGTCTCACCTGCTGTCTCACCTGCTGTCTCTGCCGCCGGATCACCGGGGGTCCAGGCTCGCCGCTTGGGACTGCTGCAACGCAGTGGGGCGATCGCCAAAGTCGCAGGCAGCACCCTGCTGCGCGAAGCGGGCCAGGGCTTGATTGGCCTATCGGACTGGCTGGCAGGCCAAACTCGCGAAGCGGAGGCCGCCGAGGCCGCTAGCCTGCAAGCAGACCTGGACGATCGCTTCAGCGGCACCTGGCAGCGCTGGGGCCAGTTCCTGGCCCAGGTCAAGGCTCCCCTGCCCAAGCCCCTGCGTCGCCTGTCCGATACGCGCATCACGGGCATTTTGGCGGGGCTGCTGGTGTTTTTGCTGTTGGCCCTGTCTTCGCTGTTTTCCGGCAGCTCCGTTGCCCAGGATGGACTGGGCAAGACCGTTGCGGTTGATCAAATCGACAGCATCCAAGCGCCCCTGACCCGGCCTAGCCCCCCCGGCCAGGGCAAGGCGGCATCCAAACTCGTTCAGAGCCGTCGGGGGGAAGCGCCAGCATCTGGGACTGCTCCAGGGACTGGCAGTGCTATGGGGACTGGCAATCCAGAGGCCACCGAACCAGCGGCCAACCCAACAGAGGCCACCCCGCCGGAAACCAATCCGGCTGGAATAGGCCAGGGCCGATTGCGTGGTCGTTCCAGCTCGACTGGCAGCAAATCGCTCTCCGCCGCCGAATTCTTTGGAGAGGAGACTGGGGCGAATCAGGCGAATCAGGCGAATCAGGCGGCGATCGCCCCACCCAATCCCCACTCGCTCCATCGACTGCCGCGCCCCGGTCCGGCAATCCG
>JAAUQQ010000117.1 GCA_012032745.1 Synechococcales cyanobacterium RM1_1_8 | reverse complement strand
GCTCCAGATCCCACGATTCCCAGAGCTGCAGCAGGCAGCTCGCCAGCGACTGAACCAGCGGCATGGGCATTGCCGGTGGCGATCGCGCCCCACCTGTCGCAACGCCAGCTCAGCCTTCAGCGCTAGCCGCCCTGCCTCCGCCCTGCCCAGAGCCTGTAGCCGGAAAAACCCTGAACTGCGGACGCCGCTCAGAAGCCTCGCTGCTAAAATCGAGCTCACCGCCCCATTGCCAAGTCCGCATGTCTTCCGACCAAATCGACCTATTCAACCTTGACGACACCGCTCAACCCTCGCCAGAGGACTTTGACCCAGCCCTAATTCCCACGGACGTGACCATTCCGGTTCCCCCAGGAACCTACAGCACCATGGCATCCCTCAAGGAGCCCTGCAATCGCTGTAGCCGCTGCGGCCTGGGAGCCACCCGCACCAACGCTGTGATCGGGCGGGGCAATCCCCAGTCAGATATTTTGATCATTGGAGAGGGACCGGGACAAACCGAGGATGAGACCGGTCTTCCCTTCATCGGCAAAGCGGGTCAGCTACTGGAAAAGATCCTGGCGGCGGTTCAGCTAGACAGCGAAGCCGATGTCTATATTGCCAACATTGTCAAATGTCGTCCTCCGGGCAACCGCAAGCCTTCTGACAAGGAAATGCAGGCCTGCATGCCCTATCTCCAGGAGCAGATCCGCCTCATGGATCCAAAAATCATCTTGCTCATGGGCGCAACCGCTGTACAGGGGATGTTGGGGGAAAAAACCGGCATCACTAAAATCCGGGGCCAGTGGCGGGAACAAGGACAGCGCCTCTACATGCCCATGCTCCATCCCGCCTATCTGCTGCGCAATCCGGCTCGCAAAGAAGGAAGCCCCAAATGGTACACCTGGCAGGATATTCAAGCGGTGCGGGCAAAGTACGACGAGCTGTGCCAGGTCCGATAGCCCATCGCTGGCCCAGTCGCTAGCGTCGAGCCATTGGCCTAGGCTAGCCCAGCCGCTGGTCTGGCCGCTGGCCTGGCCAGCAGAGCCCTTCCATTGAATTCGACAGCATCATTTCTTGCATTTCCCCCGCATTTCTATGGCCTCCGATCTCTACGTTAGTTGGGATGACTACCACCGCCAGGTAGAGCAGCTAGCCATCACCATCCACCAGTCTGGCTGGAAATTTAACCAAATTGTCTGTCTCGCCAAGGGAGGGTTGCGCATCGGAGACACCTTCGCACGCCTCTTCCATCAGCCCTTGGCCATTCTGGCGGCATCGTCCTACGGTGGCCCCGATGGCAAGCAGCGGGGCTCGATCACCTTTGCCCAGGATTTGACCATGACCACAGCCAACCTCGGCAGCCACATCCTCATCGTGGATGACTTGGTCGATTCGGGCATCACGCTCCAGAAAAGCCTGGTTTGGCTGGATCGAAAATACGGTTTCTACATCGAAGAGATGCGGACAGCGGTGCTTTGGCATAAGCAAAGCTCTGTGATTGAGCCCGACTATGCCGTGGCACATTTGGAGGATAATCCTTGGATTCACCAACCCTTTGAACAATACGAACAAACCACGCTGGACGCCCTGGCGGAGCGCTGGAACGGCAGTGCCGATAGAGCCTGAGTTTAGGGGGTGGGACGGTCTGTGGGCGACCGATGCAGGCTTTGGGGGTAGGCCGGAAAGCCAGGCCGGAAAGCCAGGCCGGAAAGCTAGGCTGTGAGCTTGACGAACCGCCCAGGCGATCGCCAGGGGCAGACCACCGCTGGAGGGGAAAATGCTTGCCCCTCCCCCCAAAGTTGAGCAAGAGCGGCTACACTCCCAGCTAAGTTGGTTGATCCCGCCTCGCCTCCCCTAGGCCAACCCTTAGCGAACCCTAGGCCATTGCCATGTCTTCGAGTCCCACGCGCCCCCAGCGCCCCCAGCCCCGCCTGTCCCATCATGCCCCTCGTCCGGCCAACCGCCCGGTTACAGGCCGCCCGGTCACGAACCGTCAGGTAAGATGGCAGAGCAGTCAGCCCCAGTGGGGGCACAACCCTTTCATGTTGGACGATTTTGATGACATTCCGGTGGCCGTCCGCGAAGACGATGGCCACCCCAAACGTAGGGGCTCGACAGCGAGGCTGGCTCTGGTGCTGGGCGGGATAGCAGCGGCTGGGGGCCTATTCTTGGGGGCTTTGGCAGCAATGTTTGAGGCGGAGCCAGGGGGCGTGGCGGCCTCGGTGGCTGCCCTGTGGCCCGGAGGAGCTGGGGCAGCGGGAGAGCGAGGGGGAGAGCCAGCCGGAAATTCAGCCAGTGGCCTGCCTTTGAATGCCGACCTAGCCCCCAGCTCAGGCCCTTTCACTACCTCGCCTGCCAGCTCCCAGGCCAGTTCCCAGGATCTGGCCGCTCCAGAGGGCGAAATGGCCGAAGCCGATGCCCGTCAAGGGGCGACCATTTTGGGCCACTATCCCTATGCAGAAGCACCCCAGACGGCATTGGTGGAGTTGGCTGGCACGGGGGTGAAGTTGCAGCCTGTCACGGCTGAGGCCTTTGAGAAGATGCGTAAGGCTGCTTTGGCGGAGGGAATCAGTCTGGTGCCCCTGTCGGGGTTTCGCTCCGTGGAAACCCAGAAGGATCTGTTTTTTAATGTCAAGGCGGAGCGGGGGCAGACCGCCAGCGAGCGGGCCAAGGTCAGTGCGCCACCGGGCCACAGCGAACATCACACCGGCTATGCCATTGATATCGGCGATGGGCGGGATGCTTCGACGAACTTGAGCGATCGCTTCGAAGCCACCCCAGCCTTTGCCTGGCTACAGAAAAATGCGCCCTACTACAGTTTTGAACTGTCTTTCCCCAGGGACAATCCCCAGGGGGTCAACTACGAGCCCTGGCACTGGCGCTATGTGGGGGACCAGGCTAGCCTAGAGTTGTTCCACCGCGATCGCTAGGCTTGTTTGTTGTACAACCCCCTTTTTCTATGAGCCAGACTGCACTGAACTTAGTGGCTGTGATCATCTTTGGGATGACCTTTGGTTCTCTGCTGAGCTCGGCGCTGGGGATTTCTCCCTATATTCCCGCCAGCATTGCGATCGCGGGCTTGGGCTTGGCGACGATCGACCGCTTTGCCTTTGATAATTTAGGCGTCACCCTGCTGGTGGATGCCGTGGCCCAGACCTCCCCCCAGCATCGGGAACGGGTGCTGCACCACGAGGCTGGGCATTTGTTGGTGGCCTACCTGCTAGGGATTCCCATCACGGGCTATGCCCTCACGGCTTGGGAGGCCCTGGGCCAGGGCCACCGGGGCCAGGGGGGCGTCCGCTTTGACGATCGCATCATCAAGCCCAGATCGAAGAGGGTCAGCTCTCGGCGCTGTGGGTGGAGCGCTACTGTCAGGTTTGGATGGCGGGGGGGGCGGCGGAGCAGGCGGCCTTTGGCGATGTAGAGGGCGGCGTGGATGATGTGGGCAAGGTGCGATCGCTGCTGCGCCAGCTCCAGTTGTCCAGGCCCCAGTGTGAACTCAAGGAGCGGTCTGCGGCGCTCCAGGCCAAGCAAGTCCTGGAGCGCAACGCTGAAGCCTATGGGGCGCTGCGGACAGCCATGGCCGAACGCCAGCCCCTGGAGGTCTGCATTCAGGCGGCGGTCCAGGCAAACCTGGAACAGCCGCTGACGCTGTCGTGAATGATCGAGGAAAGACCCCAGTTATCCTACAGAAACCGTCGCGCCAAAAAGTCAACCCGAGGCTCCAGGGGATCGGTGACAAAGGCCACGCCCGCAAAGCCCCATCGCTCCAAGGAGGCCTTGAGCTGTTGGAGGTTGTGGGGTTCGAGGGTGAAGCGATCGCTCACCTCCGGCGCATGGGCGTTGAGATAGCTGAGGGCTTCAAAGTCTTGCTGAAACAGCATCAGAAACTGTGCCTGCTCCGGCGGCTGTTCCCCAGGATGTCGGTCCTCGCGCTGCTTTTCCCCGAGCTGCCTGTCGCCCATCGGCTCACGCCCAGACAGATAGCGACCGTTTTGCTTGGAGCGCAGCAGGTAATAAATTGTAGCCATGGCCTATCCATGTCCTTAATCAGAGACCAATCAGGAGCAGGTTTTGCCTCAATCTTTCGGTCAACGCCACAGATTCTGGTGCTAAATCGTCCCCTACCACCCAGGCCCTAGCGACGCACTAAACTCGCCAAGAGCTGGGCTTCCTCCGCCCCCTGGAACAGCGGCGTGCTCAAATAGCGCTCGCCAAAGCTGGGCTGGACCATGACAATGAGCTTGTCTGCATTTTCTGGACGCTGGGCAATCTGCACCGCTGCACATAGAGCCGCCCCCGTAGAAATGCCCGAGAGCAGGCCCTCCTCCCGCGCCAGGCGGCGACCGTAGGCGATCGCCTGGTCATCGCTGACGGTGATGACTTCATCGATGATCTCCGGATTGAGCACCGCTGGCACAAAACCTGCGCCAATGCCCTGGATTTTGTGGGGGCCAGGTTTGCCCCCGGAGAGGACGGCGCTGTTTTCGGGCTCCACGGCAATGCTGCGCAATTCAGGCTTTTTGGCCTTCAGGGCCTCGCTGGTGCCGGTGATAGTGCCTCCGGTGCCCACCCCTGCCACCAAAAAATCAACTTGCCCATCGGTATCGGCCCAAATTTCCTCAGCGGTGGTGTCACGGTGAATCTGGGGATTGGCGGGATTGCTGAACTGCTGGAGCATGTAGGCATCTTCGTAGTAGTTCACCAAGGCCTGGGCTCGCTGGATACAGCCCCCCATGCCCTCAGCGCCTGGGGTCAACTCCAGCTCCGCACCATAGGCCCGCAGCATGGCTCGCCGCTCGGAGCTCATGGTGTCGGGCATGGTCAAAATAATGCGGTAGCCCTTGGCCGCAGCGGCCATGGCCAGGGCAATGCCGGTGTTGCCCGAGGTGGGCTCGATCAGAATCGTTCGCTCCGGGGAAATCAGCCCGGCCTCTTCTGCTGCCTCAATCATGCTGATGCCAATCCGATCCTTGACGGAGGCGGAGGGGTTCATGCTTTCCAGCTTGACCACGATCTGAGCCACACAACCATCGGCCTTGGGGATGCGATTGAGGCGCACCAGGGGAGTTTGACCAATGAGCTGAGTGACATTATCGGCAATGCGCATGACGAGGGTTGGGATGGGGAGGGCGCGATCGCTTTCTAGGCTATCACCCCTGACCGGGCTTACGGCGATCCCAAGGCCCTAAGCCACCAGATGTAACTCAAATGTAACAGAGCAGGGCTCTGGATTTCGGGGCTGGGTCTCAGGGCCAAATCCCAGGGCCGAATCCCAGGGCCAAATCCCAGGACCAAATCCCAGGGCCAAACCTCAGAGCTGGGTCTCAGGGATAGAGCTGGAGGAATAGCTCTCATCGTGGATATCGGTTGCGATCGCAACCACCGTGATATTATCCCGTCCCCCATGCTCCTTCGCCGATTCAATCAGCTTTGTCGTCACCTTCTCGCAGGCGCGGACAGTCTTGAGCAATTCAGCGATCAAGTGATCGGAAACTTCTTCGGTAAGTCCATCGCTACAGAGCAACAGGCGATCGCCCGGCACCACATCCAGCCGCTGAATCGCCACCTCCGCCAGATCGGGCCGCCCCAAGCATTGGGACAGCACATGCCGCCAGGGATGGGTTTTGATCTGGTCCGGGGTAATCACCCCCATCTTGCTGGCTTTGTTGACCCAGGTGTGGTCCTCCGTCACCTGTTCCAGCTTCGCCCCGCGCAGACGATAGAGCCGGGAATCCCCCACATGGGCACACCAGGGCTGGGGCTCCTGGCCCACCTGCTCCGAGCGAAAGACCATCACAACGGCGGTGGTGCCCATATCCGCCCGTTCGGGATGCTCTTTTTGATCCTCAATGATGCTTTCGTTGGCCTTGAGCAATGCCGCTTCCAACAGAGATTGGGACGATGCGCTGGTCTGCCATTGCGCCTCCAGGTATTCACGCACCACGCGGGCTGCCAAGTGGCTGGCCTCTTCTCCGCCCGCGTGGCCCCCCATGCCATCGGCCACAATGAAGAATCGACCCTCAGGATCGATGTAATAAGCATCCTGGTTGGCAGAGCGAACCAGCCCAGTATCCGTGGCACCGTCAAAATACAGCTTCATTGGCCTGCGATCCTTCTCTATTCCTATTACCTAAAGGCGCTCATTGCGATTTAGGCGCAGCAGCAGACGCACAAATGCCAGAGCCGCAAATGCCGCTGCGATGAACAGCATTACAGCAAGGGGCAGCTTATCATAGACAAGTAAGATCGTTCCCGAAACTGCCAAAGAGCCAAATATAATAGCGTAACTTGTGCCCATTTGGATGTTGCCGAGGCGACGAATGAGGCGATCGCTCTCGACCGAGCGCACCCGCACCCGCACATCCCCCTGCTCCAACTTTTCCAGGGTGTCTTCAATGCGGCGGGGCAGGGCAAAGGCTGTGGTTCCCACCTGGGCG
The DNA here is from genome assembly GCA_012032745.1 of Synechococcales cyanobacterium RM1_1_8. Classification (GTDB taxonomy): domain Bacteria; phylum Cyanobacteriota; class Cyanobacteriia; order PCC-9006; family JAAUQQ01; genus JAAUQQ01. The sequence goes on along the minus strand of JAAUQQ010000117.1, from coordinate 6,525 downwards.
GCCTGGCGACCCAGCTCATCGAGCAGACCGGGGGAGTTTGGCGACGATTGGCTCATGATATCGAGGGCAAATGGCTTAGCCACTTCCATAAAGTTAAAATCCGGGTCCAGCCCCTTGCCCACCCCCTCCAGGGTAGAAAAGGCGCGCATCACAAAGGTGAAAGTGGCAGGAAAACGAAAGGGCTGGCCGTAGGCGATATCGTACAAATCATCGCTGATACTATCAACCGATTGATTCTCAAAGGGTTGATCCATAAAGTTGTCGAGCATGTATTGGATCGAGCGGCGCACGGGGCCGAGGTCTCCGATCGGTTCCAAGGCTCCCACTTCGATCATCGCCTTCATCACCTGGTTGGCATCCTTTTGGGCCACGCCGAAGAAAATGCCCATCAGCTTAGAGCGCATGTCCTTTTGAATTTGGCCCATCATGCCAAAGTCATAGAAGATCAGCGAACCATCGGGGCGCACGGCCAGGTTGCCGGGGTGGGGATCGGCGTGGAACAGGCCATCGTTGAGGATCTGGCGCAGGTAGGCCTCCGCCCCCAGGCGGGCCAGGAGCTTGCGATCCAAGCCCGCTGCTTCTAGGGCGGCATAGTTGCTGATCTTGATGCCGGGCATATATTCCAGCGTCAGCACCCGAGGGGCAGAGTAGCGCCAGTAGACGCGGGGCACCGCCACCCAGTCCTGGGCTCGAAAATTGCGCCGAAAGGTGTCGGCATTGCGGCCTTCGTTCAGATAGTCGATCTCTTCCCAGAGGATGCGGCTGCATTCGCCGTAGATGCCGAGCCAGTCCCGGCCTTTGCCCCAGCGGGGGTGGTTCTGGAAATAGCGGGCGATGCCCTTGAGGATCTGAAGGTCGATGTCGAACAACTGCTTGAGGCCGTTGCGCTGCACCTTGATCACAACCTCTTCGCCAGAAAAAAGCTCGGCTTTGTGGACCTGGCCCAGACTGGCCGCCGCCAGGGGCGTGGTTTCCACATGCTTGAAGAGCTGAGCCAGGGGTTTGCCGAGATCGGCTTCGATAATCGTTTGGGCGGCCTCGAAGGAAAAGGCGGGGACCCGGTCCTGGAGCTTGGAGAGTTCTTCGACGTATTCCGTGGGGAAGAGGTCGGCGCGGGTGGAGAAGAGCTGGCCCAGTTTGATGAAGGTGGGGCCTAGCTCTAGGAAAGACTCGCGGATCCAGACGGCCCGCGATCGCCGCCGGATCGCCATGGCCGCTTCGGTTTTTCCCCCGCGATAGGACCAAGCTTTGCCATCCATCCACAGGCGGCGCGACAGGGTCAAGACAAACATCCAGATGCGGATGGAGCGCACCGTCGGCGAATAGTTGCCCCGATTCCAGGCATAGTCGCGCCCGGTGTCAAGCTGCTCTCCGGCAGGGAGCGGGGCTGAAGCTGCTTCGGGGAGCAAGGAGAGGGAATCAGAAACAGAAGGGGTCATTGGGACGGAGCAAGTACTGCTGGCCTAAATGAAGAGGATTCGAAGATATCGGAGCAGTCTCGCTCGGACATTGGAAGCTCAGAGCAGTCCAGCGGCATTACGAAAGGCGGCCAGTCCACACTACCGCCCCCAGTCCTGAAAGCGCTAGTCCCCGGAATTTCGGTGGGCTTGCAAGGTCGCTCTGAGCTGGGCCACCTCAGCCCGCAGCTCATCAATGGTCTCTTGGAGGTCGATGGGCGCTGAGGCCCCGCCTGCGGTTCCAGTTTGGGCGACGCGGCTGGCATCCTGTTGGGCCCGGACCTGGACCTGTTCCGTGAAGTTGCGCAATCTTTCACGCTGTTCGGCATCAAACTTGCCGACTTCGCTCAGCACTGTAGAGGCGGTGGCTTCGACCTGCTCATTGATGCCTTCCGCTAAAGCACGGCCGATGAAAAAGGCATTAACGAGGGGATTCGTCATGGGGCTGTCCAAAATTGACGGTTGTTTGCAACCGACATTATAGCGATGGATTGGGGGTAGGACTGGTCTTAAATTCGAGGGGTGCCAGGCCAGGCTGGGAAGAAACGGGATGGGGAGAGGCGGGATGGGGAGAGCTAGGGACTAATCCAGGACACCGCTGTCGGAGGCGCTCCCTGGCTCGAACGGCATGGCCTCACCGCTGCCATTTTCCCCGGAGGCAGCTCCACCGCTGTCCCAGGATTCTGGCGGAATGTAAATCTCGCCCGGATTGAGGCTGTCCTGTTCGCCCGTTTCCCAGTCTCCGGCTGGGGGAAAATCGTTGCGGGGGGCATCGATGCCAGCGGCTGGGGGGCTGGGGGGGGCTTCGTTGCCGATCGCCCCGCTGTCGGGCTCAAAATCGCCTGCCCCAGCGCTGCCTTCGCCGAATCGATCTGCTTCAAATCTGTCCTCTGCAAACCCATCTTCTCCCGCCTGGGCTGCCGGTGGGGATTGCTCGCTGGAGAAGCGATCGCGCTGGGGCGATCGCACCGATTCTTCTAACTGGTCTGACGGAATATCGAGCGGCACTTCTTCGATGTCTGCTTCCCAGTTCACCTCGGGCAAATCTCCATCCACATCCCTGGCTTCGGGCGCTTCCCACTCAGGCTGGGGGACATCGTTCGGCAGATCTTCCAGGGCCGTTTGCCCTGGCCATTCCGCTGCGGGAAACGTCTGGGCGCGGCCCAGGCCAGACAGCCCTGCCACCGAATCAGGGTTGAGTAAGCGGACCATTAGCCCACCGGAAAACCCCATGGCGATCGTCAGAATTGCAATGGAGGTGAGGCGATTGAGGGGGCGGGGGGTGAATCTTGGGCCTGGCCCTGGACGGGGGGTCGGTTCGCAGCCGCTGGCCGGGGAGGAGTCGTCGATCTCGCCTTGGGGGTAACAGCCATAGTCTTGGGGGAAGGCATCTGGGGAGCAGGCATCTGGGAGGGAAGCGAGGAGCCAGGCAGCGGTTCAGATAACGGTTCAGGCAGCGGCAAGGCTGCACCAACCGTCGAGGCCGCTTGAGCTGCCCCTAGCTTAGGCTGAGGTATCGTTTTTTGGCCAGGGGCCTGAAGCAGATGTCGGGACCGGGGGGCTGCCCCCCAGGGCGTAGCTCGGGCTGCTTCCTGGCTCATGGGAGCGGAAGGTCTGGCCCAGGGCCTGGCTAGCTGGCGGCTGGGTGTCGCCGAGCGGATGCCCGGCAGCATTTCCAGGATGGCTGGAGTTGTTTTGCAGGGAAGGCTGCTGGAAAGGCTGCTGGAAAGATGGCTGGGCGTTTTTGGGAGGGGAGGCCGGTTGGAAGGCCGGTTGGGAAGACGGTTGGAAGGCCGGTTGGAAAGACGGTTGGGAAGCCAGTTGAGAAATCGGTTGGGAGGTCGATTGGGGTGGGCGCAAGGAGCCAGATGCCGCAGCATTAGCCACAGGCAAGCAGGCCAGCCAGGCTTCCAAGGAGGAGGGGCGATGGGAGGGATCGAGGGCCATTCCCTGCAAAATTGCCGCTTCTAGGGCTGGGCTGAGCTTGGGTTGAAACTGGCGAGGGGAGAGCAGTCCCGCCAGATCCGTGGGACTGGGATTCGGCACTCGACTCTGGCGCTGGGAGCCGTGGGTAGGCACCTGGCCCGTGATCAGGCTGTAGAGGGTGGCGGCCAAGCCATAGATATCCAGGCTGGGTTTGAGGGTGTCGCCGCCGCGAAACTGTTCTGGAGCGGCATAGGCGCTCAGGCTGTCTGGGGGACAGTGGGCGGGCTGGAGCCCCCAATCCACTAGCGTGGGAATGCCGACCCCCTCTCGAAAAATGATGTTTTTGGGTTGAATATTGCGATGGAGCAGGCCCTGGCTGTGGATGCCCGCCAAACCTGCCCCCACCTGGCGAATCAGTTGGAGGGCCATGGCTTCGGTCAGGGACCAGTTGGCGAGGGGTTGGGCCAGGGCCTGGCCCTTGACCTGTTGAAACACCAAAAAGGGTCGCCCATCCTGCTCGAACCAATCCAAGACCCTGGCGCGGCTAGGATGGTGGAAGTCCACGAGGGCCTGAAAGGTGCGGCGCATCCAAGCGGATTGGAACCGCGCCTGGGCTAGGGCTGCGATCGGGGTTTTGACGATGACCGGAGAGAGGTCCGCCGCCCGAATGGCTGGGAGCGTCAGGCTCCAGCGTCCCGGCTGGACGACGGACCGCAGCAGGTATTTCCCCTGGTGCAGGGTCACGCCCGGTTGGAAGGTGATCAGATCAGACATGGGGGTCAAGCGGCGGGTCGGACATTGAGCAAGCAGCGGACGGGCCGGAGGTCGTCAGCGGGGGATGAATGGCGGCTAGAGACAGGGCGACTGGGGGCATTCAGAGGCCAGGTCTCCGGCAGGGATGCGAACATCCAAACCTGGCTGCTAGGTCGTGTATTCAGCGTTGATTTTGACGTAATCGTAGCTGAGGTCGCAGCCCCAGGCCTGGCCTTGGCCTGGTCCTTCTCCCACAGACAAGCGGATGACCACTGGATGTTCCAGGGGGGCCTGGCCCATAGCCGGACGTTCTGGGGCGAGATTTGGCAGCGGGGCTGGGGAGGGGGAAGCCAGGTCGTTGGCTGAGGCGATGCTGGCGATCGCCCCCGAGGCTCCTGGCTTGGCGGCCACCGCTGGAGTGCCCACCCCACCGGGCAGCGGCGAGGCGATCGCCTGGGCACAGAGGTAGTCATGGGCGGCTTGGCGATCGAAGGGCAGGGGCTGACCCCTGTCCATCAGCAGATGGTCTCCAAGCTGGATCCGCAGTTGATTTTGATCGAAAATTGGCCCGGCCCGGCCGCTGCGCCTGCAATTCGGCCCCAGTTGGCATCCCGACCGTAGATCGCCGCCTTGGTCAGCGATGAACCGGCCACGGCGCGGGCGATCGCCCGCGCCGCAATGTCATCGCTGGCCCCGCTGACGTTGACTTCAATCAAACAGGTGGCCCCTTCGCCATCGCGGGCGATCGCCTTCGCCAAATGTTGACAGACTGCGGTCAGCATCGCCTCTAGCTGGGTTGCGGCCGGACCGGGCGCAGTGATGGCCGGGGTGCGTGACTGGCCATTGGCCAGGGCCATGAGGGAATCGTTGGTGCTGGTGTCGCCATCGACGGTGATTTGATTGAAACTGGCCGCCGCTGCCCGACTGAGCATCTCCTGCCAAAGGCTGGGGGAAACCGAAGCATCGCAGGTCACAAACGCCAGCATCGTCGCCATGTTCGGATGGATCATGCCGGAGCCCTTGGCAATGCCGCCGATGCGCACCGGGCGGCCATCCAGGTCCATTTCTAGGGCGATGGATTTGGTGACGAGGTCGGTGGTGACGATCGCCCCCGCCGCCTGGTCCGAGCCCTGCTCGCCCAAGGCGGCGGCAACGGCATCAATTCCGGCCAGAAAGGGCGCTAGGGGAATCTGTTGGCCAATCACGCCAGTGGAAGCGACCAATACCGCCGAGGGCTCAATGCCCAGCACCGCCCCAGCCCGCGCCGTGGAAGCCGCCACCACGGCTTTGCCCTGTTCGCCAGTGCCCGCATTGGCCTGGCCCGCATTGCAGAGCATGGCCTGGGCGCTGCCCCCCTGCTTGATGGTGTCTCGGCAATAGTCCACACAGGCGGCGCGGACCTGGCTGGTGGTGAAGACGCCAGCGGCGATCGCCGCCACATCAGAAACAATCAACGCTACATCCGGAGCACCGGAGGGTTTAAGCCCCGCTGCAATGCCCGCCGCTCGATAGCCCTTGGGAGCCGTCACTCCACCCAAAACCGTTTTCCACTGTGCCATAGCAATTGATATTGTTTCGCGCGATACCCTCTGGGCCATTGTCTCAGCTTTTGCTCTGTTCAAGGCGCTTCAGGGCGCTGTTCCAGGCTTCTCGCCCAGGTCAGCTTGGCCCGATGGCTTGGCTCCACGGCCCAGTCCGATGGCAATAGCCCAGGGGAAGGTTGAGTCTCAATTCTTCCGGTTGTATTCGTTTAGACCCGTATCTATGAGTGGTAGATGCACCCTGACTCATACAATCCTCGGCCCCGGTCGAGGTTTTTTTTTGCACTTTTTTTTGTCACTTGGGTCTTCGGCATCGGCGCTGGCCCCAGCCATCGGCTTGGGAGACGAGGCCCTAGTCGATCGCCCCCATCCGCTCCACTGGCCAAAACCGCTGGGTTGCCTGCCCAATCAGCAGCTCACCCGGCACATAGCCCCAAAACCGGCTGTCGTAGCTGTTATTGCGATTGTCACCCAACACAAAATAATGCCCCGGCGGAATCACCTCCGGAATACCCACATCCGCCGCCATCCAGGTATTGGGGGCTGCCTCCAATGCGTCAGAATCCGCTAGCACATAGGGCTCACTCAAGGGCTCACCATCCACAAAAACCTGGCCATCCTGCAGGGTCACCGTTTCCCCCGGCAACCCCACAATTCTTTGAATAAAAGCACCCGTGAGATCTTGCCCTTTCAATCCCTCCGTCGGAATGAACAGCACCACATCTCCCCGCTGGGGCTGCTGAAACCGATAGCGCAATTTGTCCACGATCAGGCGATCTTCAATCTGGAGTGTCGGCTCCATGGAGCCCGAAGGAATAAAGCGTGCTTCAGCCACAAACGTCCACAGC
>JAAUQQ010000116.1 GCA_012032745.1 Synechococcales cyanobacterium RM1_1_8 | reverse complement strand
GACGAGGAGAAGGCGCGGGCGGATGAAGCCCAGGCCCAGGCCGAGCGTTTGGCGGAGTATCTGCGATCCCAGGGCATCGATCCCAGCTCCATCTAACCCGAGCGATGCAAGGGCCGGGCTGGGGGGCGATTGCTTCGCAGGCTTTCGGAGAAATCGCCCCCCTAGCTTCTGTCAAAAAACCGCCGTTTCTGTCCAGACGAGGCAGTACCGCAGGGCGGACGGCCCCAGGCTGGCACAGCGAGGCGTAAGTTTCCGTATTAGCCTGAGCCGACCTCACCCCCCAGCCCCTTCTCCATAAAATGGAGAAGGGGAGCCGGATCGAAGTCCCCCTTCTTCCAGGGTGGCCCATGCCGCCGCAATAATAGCGATCAAACCGATTGCTCAACACCTCACTCGATCGCCCCCCCGCAAGAACTCCCCGCCCCCGCCGTACAGCCAAAACAATGGCGACCCGTCACAATCCGCCGCTGGGCAAACTCCGCTGGATTGAAATCGCGAATATGCAAAGGCCGCCCATCGACATACCGCGCCTCCAGATCCAACATCTGATTAAAATCACAGTCAAAAATGCGGCCATCCCAGGCGATCGACAGCGTATTGCGACACATCAAACCATCAATCGTCGCTGGATTAAAGGCATTCACCAGGGTCTCCATGTAGCCCTGGAGATTGTTCGTTTCCTCCAGCCATTCCAAATAGCGAGAAATCGGCATATTGTTTAAGGCAATCAGCCGGTCAAAGCTCACCCCATGGTTGCGTGCCAGGCCCCGCTTCCACTCCTGCTCCGCCTTGGCCTGGTTGCCCGCCAAAAACGCCCCCACCGGATTGGTCATCAGCGTCAACACCCGCTGGGGGTCGCCCTGGCCATAGCCTGCCGCATTCAGCCGCTTCAGCGCTTCAATGGACCTTTCGTAGGTGCCATCGCCCCGCTGGGCATCGGTGTTGCGCTGGCGGTAGTGGGGCAAGGAACAAACCACCTCCACGCCCCGCTGGGCAAACCAGTCCGGCAGGTCTTCGCGCCCTGGCAGCAGCAACACCGTCAGGTTGCAGCGATCGATCACCTGCTTGCCCCGCTGGATACATTCATCCACCAAATAGCGGAAGTGGGGGTTCAGCTCCGGCGCACCGCCAGTCAGGTCCACGGTCGTCGCCTCGGTTTGATCCAAAGCCGCCAGGCAAGCCTCCACCGTTTCGCGATCCATGTTCTCCTTCGTCCGGTCCGGTCCGGAGTCCACATGGCAGTGGCGGCAGGTCATGTTGCAGAGCTTACCGATGTTGATCTGGAAAATGTCCAGCTTGGCGGGCTGCAACCCAGGCCAACCGTTGGCAACTAAGGCTTTGTCAAAGCTGCCGCCATGGGGCTGGTCTGCCAAATCCACCGCATTGAGATCCGCCAGTTGCTGCTGGGGGTCGGCGAGGGGCGATCGCCGACCCAGCAACGACAAAACTTTTTCTCGCGCTTGGGGCGATCGGGCAATTCCTTGGGAAGCTGGCGAAGCCATCGTGCTATCAATCATATCTAATCCTGTTCCCACACTTCGGGAGCTATACAACATGTCACTGGATGTCACTGGATGTCACTGGCCAATCCCTCTGCTCGTTCTTGCTTCTCGCTTCTTACTGAAGCTCAAATGCTCAAAGCTCAAATGCTCAAATCACATCGAGACCTTGGCCGCCTCATCCATCATCTGCAAGCCATGGATCAGCGATGCCCCCCCGCGAATGGCCGTCGCCACATGGATCGCCTCGGTCATCTCCTCCAGGTCAGAGCCATTTTCCAAAGAGCCCTTGGTATAAGCTTCAATGCAATAGGGACATTGCACCGTATGGGCCACAGCCAAGGCAATCAGCGCCTTCTCCCGCTTGGACAGCGCCCCATCGGCAAACACCGCCTGGTAATAATCAAAAAACTTCTTGGCTAACTCGGGACTGCCCTCACTAATTTCGCCAAAGCGGGGCAGGTGGTCAGCTTGGTAATAGGAACCCATACAGCAAAGCAACTCAGCAAAACTTAGGGCTTCATCCTAGCGGTGAAACCTGAGCGATGGCTGAGAATACCAGGGAAATAGAGCCTGGGGGAGGGTTGAGCTGGGAGCAACTAGGAACGGACTGCGCTGGCTCCGCGATAGATGCGATCGGCCTGCTCGGGCGAGAGCCAAGGTGCAGGCACCGCAGGCTGGTTGGGCAGCGGCACCGAAGGCCCGCTCACCGGGGGCGCACTGGTTTTGACATACTTCGCACCATTTTCTGCTGCCTTGGGGCCATCGTCATAGGCCAGCTCAGAATGGGGCGGCAGGAAGGCATGGGCCTCTTCGTCATAGGCCAGGACTTCGCCAGTTTCTAGCTCGTAGATCCAGCCATAGATTCTCATTTTCCCCTGGTGCAGGCGGGAATGGACTAGGGGATAGGTCTTGAGATTGGCAATTTGGGCCAGCACATTCTCCGCCACAGCGGTCGCTATCCGCTCCTCGCCTTCGAGGTGGCCATAGCTGTCGTTGAGCACCTGGAGGGTGGCGGCGGCATGTTCGAGCCATTCGCAGACCAAGGGCATGGAATCCCGCAGCTTTTTGAGCTTGAGCAAGCCCTTCATTGCTCCACAGTGGGAGTGGCCACAGATGACAATTTGGTCAATGTCCAGGGCGCTGATGGCGTATTCAATCGTCGCGCCCTCGCCGCCGTTGGCTGCGCCATAGGGAGGGACGATGTTGCCCGCATTGCGGATCACAAACAGGTCACCAGGCTCGGTTTGGGTCAAGAGATTGGGGTCGATGCGTGAATCCGAGCAAGTGATGAACAGGACGCTGGGCTTTTGGCCGTGGGAGAGTTGCTCCAGCAAATCCCGGTGCTGGGGAACATAGGTTTCTTGAAAGGTTCTCAGTCCACGGATGAGCTTGCGCATGAACGCCTCTTTGCCTAGGTCAGCGCTGGATGATTTGTCGCGATCGCGAAACCCCAGCGCCATGGAATCAATGCCGAAGCCATTGTAAAGGCTGGGGGATAAATTCCGGAGGGACAGGGCCTTGCCCTATGCGCCACCGCCATATCCCGAACAGCAGTATCCAGCCTTAATTGGGCGTTTATTCTCGAATCCGAACCATGAAAAGGCAAAAAAAAGAGGGCGAACCGCTGGGTGGACTAAGCCACATCAGCGATCGCCACTCACAGGGAATATCACAGCTAACCGATATGTCTACTATCATGGGCCAAACCCAGAGCCAGGACATCCGCCAAAGCGCTCATCCCAACGCCAAAGCCGAAAAGCCGCCCCAGCCAAACCGCCCAGCCAAGCCCATAAAATCAACGCTCCAGCCTGGCAAGGCGCAACTATACTGGTTCATGGCGTCGAGAGAAAAGTCTGCTACATGGCCTCCATTCGTGACCTGCACCAGCAGCTCATTACCAAACAGCGTTCTGCGGTAGAAATTGCCAAGGATGCGCTCAGCCGCACCGAAGCCCTAGAACCCAAGCTCCGCAGCTTCTTGCAAGTCACCCAGCGCGCGCCCTGGAACAGGCCCAGCAGGTCGATGCCAAAATCGCAGCCGGTGAGGAAATTGGCCTGCTGGCAGGCATTCCCATCGCCATCAAGGACAACCTTTGCACCCAGGGGATTCGCACCACCTGCGGCTCCAAGATCCTAGAAAATTTTATTCCGCCCTTTGAATCCACGGTGACCGAGCGCCTCTCAGCCCAGGGCATGGTGATGCTGGGCAAGGCCAACATGGATGAGTTTGCCATGGGCAGCTCCACCGAAAACTCGGCCTACCAGGTAACCGCTAATCCCTGGGATCTGGCGCGGGTGCCCGGCGGTTCATCGGGGGGCTCCGCCGCTGCGGTGTCGGCAGGCCAAGCCGTGGTTTCCCTGGGCTCCGATACGGGGGGCTCCATTCGCCAGCCCGCTTCATTCTGTGGCATCGTTGGCCTCAAGCCCACCTATGGCCTCATTTCTCGCTATGGCTTGGTGGCCTATGCTTCCTCGCTGGATCAGATCGGTCCCTTTGGGCGCACGGTGGAGGATGCTGCAATTTTGCTGGGCGGAATTGCAGGGCATGATGTCAAGGATGCTACAAGCCTGAAGGTGGATGTGCCCGCAGACTATACGGCTTTTTTGAAGCCGGATTTGAAGGGTATTAAGGTTGGGGTGATCAATGAAACCTTTGGTGAGGGGTTGGATGGAGAAGTGAAGGGCGCGGTGGAAGCGGCGATCGCCCAGCTCCAAGCCCTCGGGGCCGAAGTCCAAGAAATCTCCTGCCCCCGCTTCCGCTACGGCCTACCCACCTACTACATCATCGCCCCCTCCGAGGCCTCCGCCAACCTGGCCCGCTACGATGGCGTCAAATATGGCTTCCGCAAGGCCGATGCCAGCAACTTGCTCGACATGTACAAAACCACGCGGGCCGAGGGCTTTGGGGCAGAAGTGAAGCGGCGGATTATGATTGGCACCTACACCCTCTCCGCCGGGTATTACGATGCCTATTATCTCAAGGCTCAAAAAGTCCGAACGCTGATCAAACAGGATTTTGAAACAGCCTTTGAATCTGTGGATGTTTTAGTCTGCCCCACTTCGCCAACCACGGCTTTTAAGGCCGGTGAAAAAACCGCCGATCCCATCAGCATGTACCTGTCGGATCTGATGACGATTCCCGTCAACTTGGCCGGGTTGCCCGGCCTGAGTCTGCCCTGTGGTTTTGATGCTCAAGGCCTGCCGATTGGGTTACAAATCATTGGCAATGTCTTACGGGAAGATCAAGTGCTGCGGGTGGCCCATGCCTATGAACAGTCCACCGAATGGCATAAAAAAAGCCCTTCGCTGGCGTGAGATGGGGTTGATGCCACCCAAGACACCCGCCCCCCAAGACACCCGTTTGATGATCAACGAACCGGCTCTGCTTCCTCCCATTCCTCCACGGCCAGCAGCTCGCTCACAGGATCCGTTGTGCTGAATTGGAAAGCCTCTAGTTCAGCTTTCCAATAGGCCCACTTATCACCGTAGAGAAATGCAATTTTCCACAGACCATCCGTTGGTTTCAAGAGATTGGATTTGACCAAAGACCGGACATGGCGCTGCAATTTGGTCATGGGGTGGAGGGCAGTTTGGGTCATAACTGAGGATTGCAACAAGACGTTTGCAAAGAGGGTTTAGCGTTCAAACAGTGACTGGTAGCCTTGCAGATCCTAGGCATTAAGGAAGAATCTCAAAGGAGAGGGGCGATCGCAGTTCCACTTGGATGCACAACCTACCACAATCAATTTCCCCTGCCAAGGCATTGGACAAGGTTCTCAATACAAGCAGCTCAACACAAGCAACCCTAGAGAATGTTTGAGCGTTCACCAAAGCCAGGTTCCGTACCGGGCAGATCAGACCAGGCTGTGCCGCCAGATTTTGAGCAACAGGACAGACCCGTTGCTGGATCCGCTACGCTCCAAGCTGTTCTCCAATCACCGCTGGGCTAGGAACGTCAGCAGCAAAAAAGCACAGCCAAGATCAATGCCTTACTGTGCCTTTTAGACAATCAAATTAAGATCCCATTGAGCTGATTCGACCGCCCGATTAAGGCCCATGGCAAGCCTCATCCAACAGTGCCCGCCATGAGCTCAGCCATCACGCATCTTTTCAATCACGCATCTTGACCATCATCCAACATGAGATCGGCAAAGGGGTCATTTTCCAGATCATCAATTTCAAAGGGATTGGCCGTCAGTCCCTCCTTGCTATCCTCCGTTATACCATCGGCGGCCCCCTCCAAATCGTCTAGGGAAGTGTCGCTAAACAGTGCAGAAAGGGGATCGCCGCTGCTCGGCTCAGCGGCACCCTCGCCCCCCTGGATCTCGCCATCGGCAGAAAAGAGGCTTTCGAGGGAGCGAGACACCTTGGCAGGCTGAGCATCCTGAATCTCGATCGTTTCTTCAGCTCCCGGCTCGTCCCACATGCCGGAATCAAAATCTCCAATCGCATCCATGGCTAGGGCATCAACCTCTGGATCCGGGGTCGCACCATCGGCAGAATCATCCAGTTGCAGCACCCCCAGATCCAGTTCGCCATCCCCCGAGCCGGACTCCGCCCAGCTCACCCCAGCCAAGGTGTCTTGGTCTAAATTGAGCGAAGTGTCCAGACTGCCCAGGTCTGGGGCATCGTCGCCACCAAAGCCAAAGGGATCATCCTGGGCACGGCTGCTATCCAAAGCATCGCCAAAATCTAACCCGGAGAGGGGATCTTCATTGTCAAAAGCAGCCCCCAAATTTGCGAAGTCTGCATCTTCATCGGGGGATGAGCTGTCCGAAGGCAAATCGTCCAGAGCTGGGGCCTCTTTGGCGAAGTTCTCGTCGAGACCTGGCAAGGCGCTGTCGTTTTCTGGGGAGAACAGGGCAGCTTCGCTGGCCCCTGCGACCAGAAATTCAGTCTCGGGGCCACCATCTTCGTCTGGGGCGAGCTCTCCTAGGTCAAATCCGAATTGATCACCGCTATCCAATTCTGAGCTGCTATCCAGTTCTTGGTCACCCAAGCCAGCGTCACCCAAGCCAGCGTCACCCAAGCCAAAATCGCTGGAGCTAAGATCGTCTAAGCCAAAATCACCCGAGCCAGCGTCACCCAAGCCAGAATCACTAGAGCCCAGATCGCCCAAGTCAGCATCACCCAGAGCAGTGCCCAAGTCAGAATCATTCAAGCTAGAGTCATCGAACGCAGGCCCGTCAAACACAGGCTCGCCAAACGCAGACTCATCAAAACTAGAATCATCCAAGCCGGAGCCATCCAAAGGTGCAGCTTCCAGTTCCGCAGCAGATTCCAAGTCTCCGTCCAAGTCCAGGCCTCCGCCCAAGTCTGGGTCGTCACCCAGGCCTAAGTCATCGCCCAAACCCAAATCATCGCCCAGGCCTAGGTCATCGCCTAAACCCAGATCATCGCCCAAGTCCGATTGAGCATCCAGATCGAGGTCGCCCTCAGTGGTTTCACCGAAATCCGGCAGCGATGATTCGGTCGCTGATTCCGGCTCCATCATGCTGCCGAGGTCCAACTCATCACCCAGCCCCAAGTCCTCGCTGAGTTCCCCTGGATTGGCGTCTAAGTCGAGCAGCCCATCGTCCAAGTTGCCCAATGTCTCTTCCGGACCATCTTCCAGGCCATCCCCCAAGCCATCTTCCAGGCCACCGCCCAGCTCATCACCCAGCTCCGAATCCGCTGGGAACAGATCCGAGTCGTCGAACAGGTTTTCCTGTTCCGGTTCGGCAGGTTCTTGGAAATCCGTTTGAAGCGTCTCTGGGGAGCCGGTTCCAGCGATGGGCGATTCCTCTTCTGCCGTTGGGGCGATCGCATCCTCCCCCCCAGCCTCAGCCAACCCAGGGCTATCCTCTAAGCCCTCCAGCGAGCGATCGTCCACGAGGCCATCTGTGGCCACAGCGGCTCCAGCTAAGCCCAGCCCCGCTGCGGCCAAGCCAGCGGCGGCTAGGCCAGTGCCTGGGAGCTGGCTTTGATCCGCAGGATCTACACTGACATCCTCTGCGCTGGCAGGCTCTGCATCGGCATAGCCATCCACCTCGTGACCGTCCGCCCCCTGGCCATCGGCGAACTGCTGCTCGGTCATCAAGTCCAGGAGGGCTTGAAGCGAGTCAATGTTGTCGCGAATGCTGCTACAGCCCGCGACGACCTGCTGCATATGTCCAGCACAGAGGGCTTGATAGGGGCCTTCTTGGAGAAATTTCTCACCCACCGCCGTCTCTACGGTGCCCGCCACCGCATCAATGCGGGTGCAAATTTTGTGGCTTTCAGGCAAGTCATCTACGGAGCCCTCACCAGCAAGATGGGTGACGATAGTTAAAGACCCGACTTTCTCTAGGGCCGCTTCGATTGCCGCCGCTGCACCGCCTGTTTTAACTTGGTTTAGAAATTGCTTGCTCGTTGCCATGGTTCAGGGCTTTCTCCAAAAGGGCAGTGCAGGGACTATTGCAGGGACCGGGTGTCTGAGGGTGTCTGAGGCTAACTGTGCTGGGGCCAACCGTGCTGGGGCCAACCGTGCTGGGGCTAGCCATACTGGCAATCCATGGGGAAGGTGTCTATTTTCGCTGAGCTTACTGAGGGCACGGTTGAGCTGGGGTTGACTTGGTGCCGGGGCTTGGAGGGAGGGGCGATCGCCGCAGCCATGCATTCCCCGTAGGCGCTAGCACCAATGCGTCATTGAGTTTACCCACAAGTGAGCCAGAACAGCGCGCTGTCCTCGAATATCCCGTAGATGTAACTCTCAAGCGGTGTCACTCTAAATAGAGATGCCACCTGCAAAAAAGAACAAGGGGTATCAGCGCTCAGCAATAACCAGACCAGGTCGCGTCAACATTGGTTGAACCAAACAGGGCTGAATCAGACAAAACCGTAGAAACAGCAGAAGCAACTTGCCACAGTCATTCTACCGGCCCCATTTTGCCGGTCAGTTTAACCGGATTCGTTCAAAATGCCAAAGATTTAATGCTCCGTTGTATTTTTCAGGCCTGTGGCGGGTCTTTTGCAGATCCAGCCGGGACGCCTACAACCCCCTCGCTCCCCGGCCAGCTTAAGCCCAAAAAACAAAAAAAGGAGGGGTGTATCTCCCTCCCGCTCGGGGGTGACCCGACCTCTCCCGCAGCTTGGCTAGACGCTTGGGAGATGTTGCAGCCTCCAATCTGGCCTTGGGGGAAGTGAGCCCGCCGCGCCAGCGACAAGCTCACCTCCAAAAACAACAAACTCCAGAATCAAGTCCCAGGCTCCCAGCCCCAGCGCCGCTAAACCTGGGAGACTGCCGCTTGAACCTTGGATTCTCCCTTGGCAGTCAAACGCTCGTAGGCCGCCCGCATTTTCAGCCCCGTCAGCACCTGGAATAGGCCCGTGCCGTTGTTGGAGCCAGGGTAGTCCTTGTGCTGTTGCAGCAGGTGCGTCATTTCACCGTAGTACTTGGTGTCGGTCTTGCTGAGGTGACCTTCGATGTAGATCATCTCCTCTAGGTTATCGAACTGACCATCGACTTCGAGGATGGAGACTTCGTTGCCGTAGTAGCTGTCGGGACCATAGTGCATCCGAATGCCGGGGTAGGAGCAGGTCAGCTTGCGACCGCAGGGCACCCAGTCAATGGTGGAGCCTTCATCGAAGAGGTAGACCGGGTTGAAGCTATCCACGCCTTCGCGCTGGATCATCTGGACCCGCAGAACCTTGCGCTCTTTGTCGTCTTTGATCAAATTCGTGGGCAGCACCTGGAGGACCACATCGGCATGGGCCTTTTGGGGGTCGATGTAGGCTTCGAAATCGGGCTTGCGGGAGTTGATCGAGGCCAGCACGTCCTCGTAGGTGTGACCACGCTCGGCCATGTCGCGCTGGATCTTCCAGGCAATTTTGACTTCATCGCTGATGTCGAGGTAGACGCTGAAGTCCAGCAGCTCGCGCACCCGCTCATCGTAGAGGGGATGGAGACCTTCAATCACGATGATGTTGTTGGGGTCAACGTTTTCTGGGGGATCGAGTTCGCCGGTCTCGTGGTTGTAGATGGGCTTGGCGATGCTTTGGCCGTTTTTGAGTGCCTTGACCTGCTCGTACATCAGATCGAAGTTGTTGGCAGCGGGGTTGAGTGCGGTAACCCCTTTCTCCTTGCGGCCCTTGCGGTCTAGGCTGTGGTAGTCATCCAGACAGATGACAGTCATGAGTTCTGCGCCGAAGAGGTCGGAAAGGCGGCGTAAAAAAGTTGACTTGCCACACCCAGAGTCTCCTGCGACCCCAATTAAAACCACGCGTTCTGGCTTGCTCATTAAGTTCCCCCTAGATAAAGCCTAATTTCAAGGCCTTGATGATTTGTGATGCTTGCTGATGCCCGTTGTGCCGTTGGCCCGTCGCTTGAGCGATCGCCCCGATATGGCAAATTCCCGCTCCCGTAGCTGATTCACTGCGACCTGAAAGCAATCAACCCAGAATCCAGGCTGTTGAATTTGGGAGCGCGCTGCGCCAGAAGTCAGGGTTAGCTCAGGATCAACTAGGCATTAATGCCTGTATTGCAACTGATATTACCAAACTTAGAATTTTGCGAACAAGTGTTTATTCCAGAAACATTGGCTTTTCCGCGATCGGGGTGGACTTTTAGGCTAGAAAGGACGGGCGATCGCCCTGGTGATTTCCTGGAGCGATCGCCCCAGGCAGGAATCTTCGCCGCCCCCAGCCGTCCCAGCGGTGCCCAGCAGTGCCCAGCATGACCAGCAGCCCTATCCAGCCTTTCTGGCATTTCAGTCTGGGCCTGAGCTTTGGGCCTAGCTCTGCGGTGATAGGCTTATGTACGAATCTGATCGCCTTGCTTCGGATTTTCCCGCTCCCATGGCCCTTGGCTGGTCTCTGCGACCATGCCCCCCAACCATGCCCCCCAACCATGAATTGATCACTGGTTTTGGAGTGGGGGAGTTGCCCTCGAACAGTAATTCGGTCGGTCTGATAACAAAGGTTCGGAGACTTAAAAATAGAGATGTATAACCCAAGCGTAGCCAGCGGTGGAGCGAACACAGAGTTTGGCAGTCGCCGGTATGCCATTGAAGTGACTGGTTTTGGCCAGGGCTCCTTCTCTGGCGTCACCGTGTCTGCGGTGCGCCGTAGTGGCACGACCATCATTCCAGTGCCCTACAGCCGAATGAGCTCAGAGATACAGCGCATCTCTAGACTTGGCGGCAAGATTGAGAGTATCCGCCTACTGGATGCAGCCGGTGCTGCGGCCCTGGCTGCCCCATCCAGCGCCTCCCCCAAGTCTGTACCTTCTTCTTCGACGATGACCCCAGAAACTCCGGCCGCTAAGCCCAAGAAGCACAGTGATGTGCCCGTTAATACTTACCGTCCCAAAACGCCCTTTGTCGGCAAATGCATCTCCAATGATGCCCTCGTCGGCGAAGGCGGCATCGGTGCCGTTCAACATATCAAGATGGATCTCTCCGGGGGCGACCCCCTGCTGCGCTATGTCGAAGGCCAGAGCATCGGTATTATTGCCGCTGGCGAAGATGCCAAGGGCAAGCCCCACAAGATTCGCCTCTACTCCATTGCCTCCACGGGCCACGGCGACGATCTAGACGATCAGACCGTCTCCCTCTGCGTTCGCCAGTTGGAATACGAAGATCCCGAGACCAAGGAAAAGGTCAAGGGTGTCTGCTCGACGTTCCTCTGCGAGCTCAAGCCCGGCCAGGAGGTGAACATCACCGGTCCGGTGGGCAAGGAGATGCTGCTGCCTCCCGATGAGGATGCCAACATCGTCATGCTGGGCACCGGCACGGGGATCGCGCCCTTCCGGGCTTACCTGTGGCGGATGTTCAAGGCGGAGGAGCGTAAGCTCAACCCCGACTACCAGTTTAAGGGCTTTGCCTGGCTGTTCTTCGGGGTGCCCACCACGCCCAACATCCTCTACAAGGAGGAGCTGGAGGCCATGCAGGCGGAGTATCCCGAAAACTTCCGCTTGACCTACGCCATCAGCCGCGAGCAGAAGAATGCCGAGGGCGGTCGCATGTACATCCAGCACCGCGTCGCGGAATATGCCGATGAGCTGTGGCAGCTGATCCAAGATGAGAAGACCCATGTCTATATCTGCGGTCTGCGGGGCATGGAGGGCGGCATTGATGAAGCGATCGCCGCTGCAGCCCAAAAAGATGGCGTCACTTGGGCCGATTACCAGCGCGACCTGAAAAAGGCTCACCGCTGGCATGTGGAGACCTATTAGGGTGCTGTTGCCTAGGGCTCCTTGGGCCTAGCCATGGGTTAAAAACGCCAATCAAACGGAAAGAGGCGGAGTAAGTCTAATCGGGCTTGCTCCGCCTCTTTAATTAGCGAGTCGTGATGTGGGGCGATCGCCCTTGGCCCCACGAAATCTACGCTCCCCGCTAAAACCAAGACCCGTAGCTGATCCCCTCCCCTAGGACGAGAAATCTGGTCAAAGGCTAGGTTTATCAGCGCTTTGCGAATCCTTACAAGGGCTGTCGGCAGCTTTTTTACTGCCTATCCTGGGAACAGAAGACCCACCCCCGACAAGAGGCTCCTGCGCCATGGCTGACAACATCCACCAACCCACGGCCTACCACCCCTCAGAGCAAGCCTCGCCCTAGACCTCGCAGCCAGAAGGAGAGCAGCATGAGCAATATCCACGACGATACGCATTCTGCGATTGATGCTGATGCGCCAGATATGCCGGATATGCCGACTATTTTGGAAATGCCGAACACTGCTATCGATACCGCTCCCGCGCCTGCTTTGCCCATCTTTCCTCTGCCCGATGCCGAAGAATGGGTATCGCCCGGCAGCATCACCGCCGATGCCGTGCGCGTGCTGGCCGATACGCTGGCCCACATGCGCCCTCCGCAGCGGGCGATGCTGCAGGCAGCCGTGCAGCGCGCACTGCAACCGCACACCTGGCGCGAGGCTGCTGCACAGTTTGCCCACTTTCGCCAGGTGCAACGCGCGCTACGCGAACGGCGGCGGCGCGGCGACTATCAGACCGACCCGTATGGCCTGGATACCGATATGGTCGAGGCCATACGGCCCTTCTTTCGTTTTCTCTACCAGCGCTGGTGGCGCATCCAGACCGAGGGTATCGAGCATAGTGCCAACCACCGGGCGCGCGCTGCTGGTGGCAAACCACAGCGGCGTGCTGCCGTGGGATGGCGCAATGATTGCGATGGCCGTATGGGAAGAGCAGCTTGCCGCGCGCATCGTGCGCAACCTGTATCTGAACTGGTTTAATACTATGCCGTTTGTGGCACCGGGTCTTTACCGGCCTGGGGCAGATGGCGGGGCTGCCCGAAAACGCTATGCGGCTGCTCGAAGAAGACGAACTGGTCTGCACCTTCCCCGAAGGGCTCAAAGGCATGGCGAAGCTCTTTCACCAGCGCTATCAGCTCGGTCGCTTTGGGCGCGGCGGCTTTGTCAAGGTCGCGCTGCGCACAGGTGCGCCTATCATCCCGGTAGCCGTAGTGGGTGCCGAAGAGATATA
>JAAUQQ010000115.1 GCA_012032745.1 Synechococcales cyanobacterium RM1_1_8 | reverse complement strand
CACGAACACGCAGCCCAGGGCCAGCCGCCAGTCAATGCCCAAGCCCAACACCACGGAATAGGTGAAGAACGCATTGATCCCCATCCCCGGCGCGAGGCAAAAGGGATAGTTGGCCACTAGCGCCATGACCAGCGTGCCGATCGCCGCCGAAATTGCCGTGGCAACCATCAGTTCAGGAAACAGGTCGCCCGCTTGGTTGAGAAAGATTGCATCGCCCAGGATGATCGGATTGACCACCAAGATATAGGCCATGGTCATGAAGGTGGTCACCCCGGCCAGAATCTCAGTGCGCAGGTCCGTGCCGTGGCGAGCAAAGCCAAAGTAGCGGGCGATACTGCCCTGGTCTTGCGGGTGATTGGGGGAGATGTTCGGGGGGATCTGGACGGTTGAGGGTGGGGGCGGAATCGGTCATGGCTAGATGTCCCAGGGGTATCCCCGGTCTGGAAGAAGGAAATCGCAATGGTTGAGCAATCAAGCTGGGCTCGATTTTACGCCAGGCGTTTGACAAAAACAGTTCACGGCGATGGTCCTGCAAAAATCCTCTCCCCCACTGCTGGGCTAATGCCAGTCCGCCTGCGCCCGTGCGAGCACATAGTCAGCCAGGGCTGTAATTTGCTCCGGTGCTAGGCGATCGCCATAGGCCGACATGTTGCCCTTGCCCTGGGTGATGATTTGGGCGATCGCCCCGGAACTGTCCATGCCATAGCGCTTGAGCGCCTTGAGCTTCAAATTTTTGCCCCGGCGGATAATATTGCTGCCGTTCAGGTGACAGCCCGCACAGGATTGCTCGAACAGCTGTGCCGCAGCGGGTCCGGTCAAGGGCTCAGATGCCATCCAGGCTCCAGTCAAGCTCTGCTCAGCAGGGCTTGACTGAGCAGAGCTTTTCTCGGCCCCAGCGCCGACAGATTGCAGCGCGGCGGGTGGCGCAGCTTGGGCCGCGAGGCCAGGCCCCAGCGGCCCCAGTAGTAGAGCCATGGACATAACAGCGGCGATCGCCTTTAGCCACGCAGGTTTAGGCCAGGCAAGTTTAGGCCGCGAAGGTTTGGGTCGCTGAATCATGGCATTACGTCCCATGGACTGCTCCTAGGAAGGGTTTGGAAATCTAAGCAATATTGTGCTGGGGAAATCAAAAACACGGGCTACGGGCTCCATCGGCGACAGCCCAAGCGATTCTCAAATCTCTTCTCAACCCTCATCTCGGGAAAACATCCGGTCTTTTTCCTTCGCCGATCGCCAGGGGCTCAGTGATTCCACTCACTACGATGGAAGCCATTTCTATGTTCAGTTATCTTACAAAGATTAAGACAGGAGGCTTGTTTTTCGGGACCGTTGGACCGAGGCTGGGCAAGATGGGAATTCTAGCTTTTAGCTATGTCGATTTACTCGTTGAGAACCCGCCTAGGTCGTGATTCCAGAGGCTGATCCCCAGGGCTCCAGGGCTTTTCATGCCCCCACTGTTCTCTCCCATCGGATTGGGAACTGAACAAATATCCTAAGCTCCCTCAGCAAATTCCAAGGAAAATTTGTGTTTTTAGAGACTGACTGCTCCTCCGCTTCTAGACCGGGAATTGCGATCGCGTCCGTCCTGCCACCGACCCCACTGGCCAGGCTCTGTTGTAGAGTGAGGGATTATTTAGCTCACTCCAAGTCTGGGCTTTCAGTCCAATCCTCAGTGGGTTGAGCTAGCTCACAATCTGGCCCATGATCTGGCTGGCCCATGATCTGGCTGGCCCATGATCTGGCTGGCCCATGATCTGGTCTAGTAGGATCTGGTCTAGTAGATGTATTTTTTTAGGTTAGCTCAGAGGTGTCTTTAGAGTTTGGACATGCTTTCTACCCCCCACGTCACATCCGCACTGGATTCCAAGCTTAATCCCCCCCCAGGGGTTAATCCAGCCAGCCATGTCCCAGGCCCTGAACCGGGAGATCTGGATCCCCAGGCCCTGCTCCAATCGATCCATGCTTCGGTCGATTGGCTCGGCCTGCGCATCGTCAAAACCCACGAAACCACGCGCGGGGTCAGGGACCAAAAGCCTAAGGCCAATGGCAGTCAGGTTCGCTACGGTGCCATGGTCGAGGTGATTCTGGATGGCCAGGTGGGCTATGGGGCGACCGTCAATTTGACCCCTGCCGGACTCCAAGCCGCCACCGATGCTGCTGTGGGACAGGCCAGGGCTGCGGCTCGCTGGGGGCTCCAGGCGTTTTCTGCCGAGATTCGGCCTGGGGTGACGGGGCGCTGTGTTCAAACGCCGGTTCAAACGCCGGTTCAAACGCCGGTTCAAACGCCAGTTCAAACGCCGGGGCGATCGCAACTCGATCTCAGCCCCCGAGAGATCAACGATCTGCTGATTCGCATCTGTGCCAGCCTCAAATGCTCGGACCAAATTGTTCAAACCAGCGCCACGGCCCTCAGCATCGAACGGGAAACCTGGTTTGTCAGCAGCAATGGGTCCGATATCTACCAAGCCAGCAGCTCCATTGTTACCGACTATGAAGCCACGGCCAAGGATGGCCTGGTCACCCAAAAACGCAGCGCCAACGGCTGGTTTGCCCGCTCCTACCAGGGTGGCTGGGAGTGGCTGGTGACGCCCCAGCTCTGGGAGCAGGTCCAGGCGACGGCGGAGCAGGCCCTGGAGCTGCTGCGGGCTCCGGAATGTCCCAGCGATCGCCGCACCCTGGTCCTGGCTCCGGATCAAATGATGTTGCAGCTCCACGAAAGCGTGGGGCATCCCCTGGAGCTGGATCGCATTTTGGGGGATGAACGCAACTATGCGGGGGGCAGCTTTGTGCGCGTTGAGGATTTTGGCCAGCTATCCTACGGTTCCCCGTTAATGAATGTCACATTCGATCCCACCGTGCAAGGGGAGCTAGCCAGCTATGGGTATGACGACACAGGGGTCTCAGCCCACAGGGAATATCTGATCCGTGAAGGCACCTTGCAACGGGGCTTGGGAGGGATCGAAAGCCAGCTCCGCAGCGGGCTGCCCGGCGTCGCCAGTGCCCGAGCCTGTTCCTGGAACCGTCCCTCGATCGATCGCATGGCCAATATCAACCTAGAGCCGGGGGAAACCCCCTTTAAGACGCTGATTTCCCAGGTGGAGCGGGGGGGTGTTTAGTGCAGTCCAATTCCTCCTGGTCGATCGATGACCAGCGCTACAAGTTTCAGTTTGGCTGTGAATATGCCCAGTTGATTGAGGATGGCGAGATCACCCAAACCGTCCGCAACCCCAACTACCGCTCGACGACGCCAGCGTTTTGGCAGAGTTTGAGCCAGGTGGGCGATCGCGCCACCTGGCAAATTTTCGGCACCCCCATCTGCGGCAAGGGCGAGCCCAATCAAATCATCTGGGTGGGCCATGCCGCTCCCGTTTGCGCCTTTGACGATATTGAGGTCTTTGGGGGAGGCGGCTGAGGCTTTGGCTCGCTGCCAGACTGGTTTTCCCACCGGAGCCAAGCTCTAGAGGGCAGTTCTGAGCTCCTCGAAGCCCGGTTTGCTGCTATGCGTCAACTCACCCATCTATCGCTGTGATTCCTTCCCTGACTTCGACCTCCAATGATTTAGCCAGCCTGGACGATCGCCTCGCGAGCTGGGAGCAAACCTTCCACCGCCTCAGCGATGCCCTGCAAGCGGCCTGCCAGGCCCAGGAACATTTCACGCTGTCCCTGGTGGCCGAAGACAGCCAATTCACCCGCTTCAATCGGGCCAGGGTGCGCCAGTCGGGGCAGGTGGTGGATGGCATGATCAAGCTGACCTGGATTGCCCAGCAGCGCACCTGCTACCGCGATCTCCCCTTCACGGGCAGTTGGGACCAGGATTGGGCCAGGCTGCAGCCAGCCTTGGCCAGCCTGCGCCAGGAAATCGCCCAGCTACCGGAGGATCCCTTCATTGTGCTGCCCCGGCCCGCCCAGAGTCGGACCAGCCGGGCGGTCTATCGCGGGGAGCTGCTGCCAGCGGAACAGGCGATCGCCCAGCTCCTCGGCCCTGTCCAGGGCCTCGACTTTGTCGGCATCTACGGTGCGGGGCTCTCGGTACGGGCCCAGGCGGATTCAGCGGGCCAGCGCCACTGGTTCGCCACCGAAACCTTCACCCTGGACTATTCCCTATTTGACCACCGCAACCAGGCCGTCAAGGGTACCTTTGCCGATCGGGTTTGGGATCAAGATGCCTACCTGGCCAATGTGGCGCGGGCCAAGGCCCAGCTCCAGCTCATGGACCGCCCCGCCAGGGCCGTGCCCAGGGGCAAGTACCGCACCTATCTGGCCCCGGCGGCGATGTCGGAGCTGATTTTGATGATGTCCTGGAGCTGTGTGAGCGAGGCTGCCATTCGCCAGGGCGGCAGCCCCATGGAGCAGCTCCGGGTGGGAAAGCGCCAGCTCTCGTCGCTGTTTACGCTGCGGGAAAACTTTTTGCGGGGGCTGGTGCCCCAGTTCAACAGCGACAGCGAGATGGCCCCAGACAATTTGCCCCTGATTGAGCGGGGACAGTTGGTCAACACGCCGATCAATGGACGCACCGCCCAGGAGTATGGGCTACGCTCCAATGGCGCTTCGGAGAGCGAAGATTTGCGGGCGGCGGAGGTGGATGGGGCAACTTGAGGGAGGAGGAGGTGCTCAAGTCTCTGGATAGGGGACTCTACATCTCTAATTTACACTATTTGAACTGGAGCGATCGCCCCGCAGGCAGAATTACTGGCATGACTCGCTACGCCTGTTTTTGGGTGGAGGGGGGTGAAATTGTGGCCCCCATCGAAGACCTGCGCTTTGACGATAGCCTGTTCAACTTCTGGGGTGAGAATTTGATCGCTCTGACCGCTCAGCCGGAATTGGTCCCAGCAGTGGACACCTACGACTATCGGGATCTGGGTGGAACCTGGACCCCAGGGGCGCTGGTGGAGGATTTAATTTATACGCTTTAGCCTGACGTCTGGATACTATTCGCCTTCAAGCCACCTGCTGGGAGCCTGGGCCCAGCGGTCAATTTGGCGTAATCTGATGTCTGGAAAATACGCCTTGGAAATCAAGACAAAACAAAGATGGCAAAGCAGCGGATTGGGCTTCTGTTCGGCGGACGCTCGGGGGAGCATGAGGTCTCGATTCTGTCGGCAAGGGCGATCGCCCAGGGCCTGAGCGTCCCCGCCAATGCCGAGAACTATGAGCTGCATCCCTTTTACATCCGCAAAGATGGGGTTTGGCTGGGGGGCAATGAAGCCAAAGCCATCCTCGACAGCGGCCAATCCATCCCAGCCCCAGACCACGCCCCAGACCGCCAGCAGCTCTGGCAATTCCCCCCCAGCGCCGCCCAGGTCGATGTCTGGTTCCCCATCCTCCACGGCCCCAACGGCGAAGATGGCACCATCCAGGGCCTGCTCCAGCTCATGCAGGTGCCCTTCGTGGGCTCCAGTGCCCTGGGCTCCTCCACGGGCATGGACAAAACCGCCATGCGTCGGCTCTTTGCCCAGGCGGGCCTGCCCCAGGTGAACTACCTGGATGTGGACAGGGCCGAAGTCTGGTCCGATCCCTGCCGCTTCACCAGCCTGATCGAAACCATCGAAACTGAGCTGGGCTACCCCTGCTTCGTCAAACCCGCCAACCTGGGCTCCTCCGTCGGTATCGCCAAGGCCAAAACCCAGGCCGAACTCGAACAAGCCCTGGACGATGCCGCAGGCTACGATCGCCGCCTCATGGTCGAAGCGGGCCTACCCGGCATTCGCGAACTGGAATGTGCCGTCCTGGGCAACGACTTCCCCAAGGCCTCGGTTGTCGGTGAAATCACGTATGATGCTGAATTTTATGATTACGAGACCAAATACACCGATGGCCGCGCCCAGCTAATTATTCCAGCGAACCTGCCC
Source organism: Synechococcales cyanobacterium RM1_1_8 (assembly GCA_012032745.1). Taxonomy (GTDB): domain Bacteria; phylum Cyanobacteriota; class Cyanobacteriia; order PCC-9006; family JAAUQQ01; genus JAAUQQ01. The sequence goes on along the minus strand of JAAUQQ010000115.1, from coordinate 7,163 downwards.
CAGGCCCTGGTCAGCCGCATCCAGGACATGGCCATTCAAGGCTTCAAAGCCGTCGATGCTGCGGGCCTCAGCCGGGTGGACTTCTTCTATGTCGAGACCACGGGCGAACTATTTATCAACGAGATCAACACCCTGCCCGGCTTCACCGCCCTGAGCATGTATCCCCAGCTCTGGTGCGCCAGCGGCCTGCCCTTTGAAGCGCTGTTGGATCAGCTGATTGGGTTGGCGATCGAGCGCCACGGCAAGGTGGAGTAGCGGTTTTGGGGATGAGTCTAAGCGATGGCGTTACCCACTGCCCCAAACCCTCCCCTAGCCTTCCCTGCCATCAATCTTGTAAAGCCAGAGAATCGACTGCAAGAAGCGATAGGCCTCATAGGCGCTGAGATGGTGGGTACTTTGGCCATGGGTGACATGGTAGAAGCCGGGCGTTTTGCTGGGGCGGCAGCTCGTCCGGGTGGGACGGGCCTGGCGGCTGAGCTGGGTGATGGTTTGGGCCAGCCAGGCTTGAAAGCTGGGCTGGACCGCTTCGGGGGAGTCGAAGCCATCCGTATCAATGGTTGCAAATATAAAATCAGAGCGATGCATCACTGTGTCCTTGGATGGGAGGATGGGTGGGCCTGACTGTCTCCTGGTTGGCCCCTGGTTTAGCCCTTGTTTAGCCCTTGTTTAGCCCTGGTTTAGCCCTGGTTTAGCCCTGGTTTAGCCATGGGCTGGCCACAGAGGTCACGCCATCCCCTAAAAACACCGGCTCCGGGGGCTAATTTCGGGATGGTTTACGCTGTCGTCATCGAAAATACGCCATTTATCCTAGGGTTCCCACGCAGCATGTGGCCGGATTGGGGGAGGGCGGTTTGATTGACGACAGGCAACCTTCAGGGATTGCGCTTAATGTTAGGGCGACCTGGGAAAACCAGCAGGGGGGGGCAGTCCTGGCAGGCCGCTGGGGGGTGAAGCCCTCGGTTTCACCCCAGGCCATTCCCCATGGGCCATTCCCCATGGGCCATCCCTAGGCGGGATAATAGCTGCCGAGCCCGATGCAGAAACCGGGGTTTTAGGGGCCAATGACTTAACCCAGTGACTTAACCCAGTGACTTAACAATGTGAGGACAGCCTGCCCATGGTGATTCATGACTTGATTGCCCAGTTTGAAGCCTGGGCCAATCCTGCCTGGCAGGAGAAATGGGACAACTGCGGCTGGCAAATCGAGCCGGGGATTTTGGAGCAGGCCGCTGGGGTGTTGGTCTGCCTGACGCCGACGCTGGCGGTGATGGAAGAGGCGATCGCCCTCAAATCCCAGGGCCAGCCCATCAATCTAATTTTCGCCCACCACCCTTTGATCTTCGGCGGCCTTCAGTCTGTGCAACGGGGCGATGCCATTGGCGAAATGGTTCACCTGGCCATGGCCCAAGGCATCGGGGTTTACAGTGCCCATACCAACTTTGACCAGGTAGCGGATGGCACAGCCGATGTCTTGGCCCAGCTCTTGGGGCTGCAAGACTGTCGCCCCGTGGAAGCAACCCAGGGCGGCTTGGGCTATGGCCGCGTCGGGAACCTGAGCCCCGCCTTGGGCCTGGCGCAGCTCTTGGCCAAGATTCAGGCCCAGCTAAATCCACCGGAGCTGATCTATTCGCCGGTGGCGGACCTGGGCCAGACCATCGAGCGGGTGGCGGTGCTGGGGGGCTCCGGGGCCAGCTATCTCGGGGCGGTTTGTCAGACCGGTGCCCAGGTCTATCTGACGGCGGATTGTAAGTTTCACCAGTTCCAGGAGGCGCGCGATCGCAACCTCATCTTGGTTGACCCTGGCCATTACGCCTCCGAGCGCCCCGCCTGCGCCAGGCTGGTCGAGCGCTTCCAAGCCCAGGGCATCGCCTGGGCCCGGCTCAGCCAGGCCGATGAAGACTTTCGCTGGTTTCGAGCTCGGGCATAGCGAGCTTGCCCCATTCCTGCCTCGTCCCTAATCAACCTTCAGCAGCTCAAACCTCAGCCGCAGAATGTCAACAGAAGATAGCTAAAAACACATTTCCAAGTGGCCTCACTCACCGCAGATTTTCGCTTTTTTAAGTGCCCTTGTCAGCCCTGGGTATTGTTGTTAGATTAAATTCAAGGCACAAGACAAAACAAAACGTCTTCCAACCCCCTCCTAGAGAAATGAGCCCGTGCCTCCTGCTCCGTTTCTCGGCCCATCGCCTTCAATCCTTGAACGTCTCCCTTGAGGCTCCCTATATTTCCCTTTCAGGCTTAGGTCCCGAGTCATTCGTGACAGCTTGAACCGATGAGTATAGATCCTAAGCTCATTGATCTCCTGAGAGATTTGACGTCACACAGACCTGAAGCGATCGCGGTTTATTCACCTTAGCAAGTCCCCTAAGTAAGTAACCAGTAACTAGTTTGATTGAATTTCATCGCACTTTGTTGTCTCTCTAGCCCTAGGCCAACTGCCTGGGGCTATTTGTTGTTTGGGGTCGGCTTGGTCCTAAGCTTTCGGCAAATGCAGGTACAGGGCGGTGCTTCCACGGATATAGCGATGCTATGTCCCTAGGGGTGTTCTGTTTGCTGGCAATCTTCTTGGTTTAACCGGTTGCTGATACTAGTTGTTAGTTCTAGTTTTAAGAAAAATTGCGAACTGCGCTCGAATTGCACCTTTGTCGGGGAGCTATGCTAGTTTAATAACAGACACGAAGAGCACCTAATCCCTGCTCTCCCAACAAAGACTTGAGCGATGAAGCCCGTGTCTCCTGCTTCAGGCTCGCAGCTCTAGCTTCACTTTTAAATGCCTGTTTTCGGGCGCTGTAGTTGTCACCGTCTGTGCTGATTGTTCACATCTGAAAAACGCAACCCCTAGGCACAACGTTGTTCGATAGCTCGCTCCCAACCCAAGACCTATTTTGGTTAAGGCATCTGCGGTTAAGGAAGTCGCTGTTACGCTATCCACTTCTAGTTACCATCTGTAAATCGATTGATTGAATTGAATTACGTTCTATTGTTTCAATAGCCCTAGGCACCTTTGCCTGGGGCTATTGTTTTGCATCCCGCCAAAATCTGGGGTTCGCTGCTCAAAAGCTGGCAGATTTGCGGTGAATGACGACGGCGCTGCCGCTGGCGGATAAAACCTCCCCTTGTGCAATTTCCCCATAGATCAGCCAGCGATCGCCACAGGCCAGCACCTGGCTCACCCGACATTCCAGATAGGCAAGGGCTTCATCTAGGATCACACAGCCACTGGCAGCGGGGTGATGGGCAATTTGAGTAAAAGCATCGGCGGTAGCAGCACCTCGATTCGAAAAATGGCGGCGTAGGTTGCGACCTTCCTTGAGGATGTTGAGCACGAAGGGCTGGTGGGGTTGGGTCAAATCCGCCAAGGCGGCATCATCCACGAGGGAGAGCATGATGCCCGGCGGATTGAAGCTGGCCTGGGCCACGGAAGCGGTTAGGAAGCCCAGGGGAGCCCCCCCGGATTGGGCCGTGACGACACAGAGCGAGTTGACAATGCGACCCATGGCTTGGGCCGTGCGATTGGACTGGGTCTCGCTGCCGCCCTGGCGGAGCTGGCGCTTTTGCTGGCGCAGCTGCTGGGCAAATTCGATGCCTGCAGCTTCACACTGCTGAATGGCGGCTTCATCGGGGCTGAACCTGATGCGGATCGGCTCAAATCCCAGGCGGTAGTTGGCATCTCGCAGCTTTTGTTCGAGCAGATCCACCGCTTCACCGCTCCAGCCATAGGAGCCAAACACACCGGCCAGTTTGATCGTTTCAGCGGTGGAGAGGATGGTGCCGAGGGCGGTTTGAATCTGTACGGGGGCATGGCCGCCCAGGGTGGGGGAGCCGATGATGAAACCATCGCAGGCCGCTAGTGCCCGCGTGATCTGCTCGACGCTGGCGGTTTCACAGTTGAGGGTTTCGACCCCGACTCCGGCTTGGATCAGCCCCTGGGCGATCGCCCCAGCCAGCACCGCTGTATTGCCATAGGCCGAGGCATAGAGCAAGGCGACCTGGTAGCACTGTTGGGTCTGTTGCTGGCACCACTGGCGGTAGTCCCAGGTGAAGCGGCTGAGGCTGTAGCGCACCAGCGGCCCGTGTCCGGGGGCGTAGCACTGGGCGGGCAGGTGCTCCATGCGGGCCAGAGCGGTTTCTACCTGTTTGGCCTGGGGGGCATGGAGGCAGTCGAAATAGTAGCGGCGATCGCCATCCAACATCTGCCACTGGTCATCCCAGAGGGCGTCATGGCAAAAATGGGCACCGAACAGCTTGTCGGTAAACAAAATCCGGGTGGCAACATCATAGGTGACCAGGCCATCGGGCCAGCGCGGCGTCGGCACGGACAGGAACTGGAGCCGGTGGCCTTGGCCGAGATCGAGCTGGCCTCCATTTTGGACCGGGCAGAGTTGCTGGAGCAGTTTGTCCGATTCGCCAGCGGGGGCCATGCCCTCGATCCCACGGGCAGCGGCGCGGCTACAGAGGATCTGAATCTGGGGACATTGTTGGCTCAGGCGCAGCAGGGTGGCCATGCGGTTGGGGTTGACATGGCTGAGCAGGATGTAGTCCAGATCGGCGGGGTCAATGTGCTGGGCGAGCTGTTCGAGGAAGAGATCGGTGAACGATTCACCGGGGGGATCGATCAGGAGGCTGCGATCGCCCTGAATCAAATAGGCATTGGCCGTGGTGCCCTTACGGCGGCCATATTCGGCTTCGAATTTGAGCCGGTCCCAGGTGCGCGATCGCAACACTTGGGTTTGCAAACCAATCTCGGCAATCTGGACATCGCGGGGGTGGGGAGCGGCTAGAACGGGAGCCGCCTGAATCAACGGAGTCACCATAGAAATCCTGGGCCTTTTCGGCGGGGTTGATCAACAAATATCAAAGCCTATCAAGGCGATTATTCACCCCCCAGGGGTCTTATTATTTCCCTAAGAAATCGCCTTAGTTCTAAGCAAGCTGAATGTATTTAGGCTGGACAATAATTTCACGCAGCACTGATACAATTGAGACCTCTACCGCAACCCCGATGGAAACCCGATGTTCCTGGAGATAGATGATCAGCAATCGAAATAGCTCGACTAAGATCAACAGAAACAAAATATCGGAGGTCAAATGGGGAAAGTTGAGCGGCGGCAGCAGCGACAGAAACATTTCTCGAAGCTGCATCACCATAAAACTAAACAAGCCAACACAGAGCGAAATGACAATCAAATCCTGAACGGTTTCCAGGATTCGAACGATATGACGACTGCTGAACCAGGTGTACCAAGGCGGCAGCGACTTAATTGGGGTTTGCATGACAATATCCAGATAAAGGAAGGAGAAAAACTACATTTTTGTGAAAATCAAGTGTGATTTGAGGTATCAGTAATGTGTTCCCACTTTTCGATGTCGAACCGCCGTCAGGGCCCCTGCCTTGGCGACTCGCCCGGTTTGAACCGTGGCATAAATCAGCCAGTGATCGCTCGCTTCCAGGCGGGAGCTAACGCTGCATTCCACATAGGCCAAGGCATCGGCCAAAATCGGCGAGCCGTTGTCGGCGCTGTAGGTGTTAACCTCGGCAAAGCGATCGCCCCCCGGTGCAAAACGCTTGAGAAAATGCTTCATGAGGAGCTGGTAGCGGCCCTCTTCTAAGACGTTCAAGACAAAGGTTTGTCCCACTTGCAACAGCGGTTCAATGGCGCGATCTTTGGAGACCGCGATCGCCACCCCCGGCGGATGGCTACTTGCCGGAGTCACCCAGGAGGCCACCATGGCCCCAGACCGCTCTGTTCCTGAATCGGACTGTCGAGTCGTCAAAATATAGAGCCCGTGGCTGAGGCTGCCCAGGGCTTTTTCTAAGCCTGAGTCCAGGGCTTTGATCCGCTTGACCGTGCGATCGCGCATCAGCCACTGCCCCAAATCCCGGCCTGCTTCCTCAGCCCGCTGGGCCAATTCCAGCTCCGACAGTTGTGCCTTCACCAGCAGCGGCCCAAAGCCCTCCGCCAAACCCAGCTCCTGGAAGCGGTTGCGCAGGGGATAGATGGGCTCATCTGCACCGCCGCCGGATTCGAACAGCCCCACGGTTTGCTTTGGGTTTACTGCTGCTAGGACGGTGGCCAACATGGGGTGGGCGCGATCGCCCTGGGGCGGCATTCCAATCACCACCCCAGCAGCGGCATGGAGCAGTTCGCGCACTTCGCTCAGGTCGGCATTCAAATCTGGATCGAGCAAGTCCACCAGCTCGCTGGCCACGCCCACCTGGGCCAGCCCCTGGGAGAGCGATCGCGCCAGGGACTCTCCCTGGCCATAGCCCTGGGCATAGAAAATAATCGCAAAGGTCTCCGCAGCGGCCTGGTTTTCGCTCCAGGTGCGATATTGCCCCATCCAGTGGTCCAGGTGCTGGCGCAACAGGGGCCATGGCCCGTGGCGACGGTGGCGATCGCCAGTGGCTCAATCCGCTTCAGCGCCATCAGCACCGATCGCGCATTGGGCCCCATCAAGCAGTTGTAATAATATTGAAAATCCTCGGCCACCTGTTGGGGCTGTTCATCCCAGAGGCAATCATCGCAATAGTGCATTCCAAAGACATCGCAGCTATAAAGAATTTGGCTGCCGCGATCGTAGGTAAAAATGGTGTCGGGCCAGTGCAGATTGGGGACGGAGACAAACTCTAAACAGTGGCCCAGGCCCAGGTCGAGCTGGTCGCCGCTCTTAACGACACGGTGCCTAAAGACTTGATTGACCTGGCTTTCGAGGAATTGGATGGCGACTTTGGAGCCGACAATTGTGATTTGGGGAGCCAGGGCTAGGATGTCTTTGACCAAACCGCTGTGGTCGGGTTCGGTGTGGTTGACGATTAGATAATCGAGCTGGGTGGGGTCGATTTTTCCGAGGAGAAAGTCGAGGTAAAGCGAGCGAAATTTGGCATGGCTGGTGTCAATCAGCGCGGTTTGATCGCCTTGGATTAAAAATGAGTTGTAGGTCGTACCCTGTCTAAGGGCGAATTCGACGTCGAAGCGATCGGGCACTGTCCTGTTAAAGGATGAAGTCATGAAAGCTTCTGGAGTTCAGGATTTCCGAGATCGCCAGCGGCTATCGATAAATCCCATCGCCATGGCAGGAGTGGTCTTCTTCTGAGTAAAGCGACCGTGGGGTCTGACCCAGTTGTGTATCAATCTCTGCACATTCAAAATCACCGATTAATC
>JAAUQQ010000114.1 GCA_012032745.1 Synechococcales cyanobacterium RM1_1_8 | reverse complement strand
TCAGCAGTGTGGCAGTCGTGTGGATAAATACATCGGCGATGCGGTCATGGCGGTTTGGATCCATGGCTCCCAGCACATCGCAGAGGATGAAGTGCTACGCATTCTCCAGGCGCTGCAAGAAATCCACCAGATGACAGAACAATTGCAGACCCAGTTCTCCTTGCCGTTCCCCCTGCGGGTTGGTGCCGGGATTAACACGGGCTATGCCATGGTGGGTAATACGGGATCGGGGGATCGCCCGGACTACACTGCCCTGGGAGACACGGTGAATGCTGCTTTCCGCCTCGAAAGTTCGACAAAGCAAATCAAAACCGATGTTGCATTGGGCGTAGAAACCTATCGCTATGTCAAAAAATATTTCCCAGACTATGCGGAAGTCCTCACGGAAAATACGGTCCAGCTTAAGGGTTATGAAAGCACAACGCTAGCCTACACCTGCTCCTTCGCGACGCTGGATGAGAAGATCAGTGTTCCTGAGTTGAGTCAAGCCTAGATAAGAGGATGTTCGAGAATTCGCCAAAGCCAGCGATTCCATATACCCAGCAAGCTAGGCCGTGCCCGCTTTTTTAATCAAAACTACGGGCTATGGGCACCATCAGCTACAGCCAAAGTCATCCTCAAACATCCTCTAAGGGCCGCGCTGCAATTGTGCTGCGGACTGCCCTTTGTAAACAGTCCTTAATAACCGGCCTGGGTTTCTGTTGGCGAGACCAGGGGTGAGGTAGGCTAAATTATCAGATGCTTTGCTGAAGGCCTGCTGCGACGAGTTGCCCGGTTTCCCCTGGCTGCCTGGCATTGGTGAGCGCTTGGGCCTAGGTGTTTGATCGAGCTTTCCATGGGGCTGGCTGTGGTTCTGGAGGCTGGGACGGAGGCCGTTTGCTGACCCTCCTGCTCTGGAAATGATGGTGCGGTTGAAATGGTCGCAATCATAATAAATGTCGAGAGGACGAAAACTTGAAATGAAAAAAATACTGAGCTTTTCATTGTTTCTGCTCCTGTGGATGGGTGCAGTGTTTGCCATGCCTCGCCCCCAGATGGCCCATGCCCAGGGATTTGGGCCGGGTCTGGCATCGCCAGTGCTGGCTGCGGTGGAGGGCCTGAGGAATGAAGCGGATGCCAAGCTGGCGGAAGCGGCGGGCAAGTTGGATTTGAATAATGTCAATGTGCGGGCGTTTTTGACCCTGCCGGGGATGTACCCAACGGTGGCGCGTAAGATTATTGCTGGGGCTCCCTATGAGCAGGTTGAGGATGTTTTAGAGTTGCCCGGCCTGTCTGAGCGCCAGCGTTCTACCATTCAAAAGTATATGGACAAGTTCACGGTGACGGAGCAGGTCTACGCTTTGACCGATGGGGACGATCGCATTAACAACGGCGTCTATCGTTAGAGTTGGCTAGGTTTGAGAAGCTGTTGCGATCGCCCAGCTTGGAATCACCTTTGAATCTAAGGCTAGTCCCCTGGCGGGGGCTGGCCTTATTTGCGTTTGGATTGGATGATGGATCCCCTGGGAATGACGAGCCTGTGCGAATAACGCCCCTAGGAAGGCCCCTCCATCGCCTCAGAATAGCCGTGCCTCAGAATAGCCGTGCCTCAGAATACAATGAAACATCATTCTCCATTGGAGAGCATCCCTTGAGCATTGGCATCGCGCGATCCCTAGACACCCGCTGGGATGTGGTCATCGCGGGGGCAGGGGCCGCAGGTTTGTATGCTGCGCTGTGCTTGCCGAGCCATTACCGCGTGCTATTGCTGACCAAGGATGAGCTGCGGCTTTCCGCCAGCGACTGGGCCCAGGGGGGCATTGCTGCGGCGATCCACCCCCAGGATTCTGCGCCTTTGCACATTGCCGACACACTCAAGGCGGGGGTTGGCCTCTGTGAGCTGCCCGCCGTGGCCTATTTGGTCGAGCAAGCCTCGCCTTGTATCGAATCCCTAGTGGCCTTGGGGGTAGAGTTCGATCGCCAAGGGGATCAACAGCTCGCCATGACCCGCGAGGCGGCCCATTCTCGGCCTCGGGTGCTCCATGCAGCGGACCGGACGGGCCGGGCGGTGGTGACGATTCTGGCGGAACAGGTGCTCCAGCGCCGCAATATCCGGGTGTTGCCCCAGGCGTTTGTCTTGGATCTGTGGCTCGGTGCGGCGGGCGATTGCCAAGGCATTGGCTTGGTTTGGGAGGGAGCTGTGCGCTGGCTGAGGGCCGGGGCCGTTGTCTTGGCGACGGGGGGCGGGGGGCAGGTCTTTGCTCAGACGACCAACCCGAGGTTGAGCACGGGGGATGGGGTGGCGATCGCCACCGCGCTGCTGCCCAACTGCGGGATTTAGAATTTGTCCAGTTTCACCCAACGGCGCTGATGCAGGCCGGGGCACCCCATTTTTTGATCAGCGAGGCGGTGCGGGGGGAGGGAGCCCATTTAGTGGATGATGCGGGGCGGCGTTTTGCCTTTGACTACCATCCCGATGGCGAACTGGCTCCCCGTGATGTGGTCAGCCGCGCCATTTTTCAACATTTGAAGCTTACGGGGCAGGCCCAGGTGTGGCTCGATTTGCGGGCGATCGACCAAGAGCAGGTCAACCGTCGCTTTCCCAATATTTTGCGGGTCTGTCGCCGCTGGGGCATTGATCCCTTGATGGAACCCATCCCCGTCTCCCCGGCGGCCCACTATTGGATGGGCGGCATCACCACGGATTTGAAGGGGCAGACCTCGGTGCCGGGTCTGTATGCGGTGGGGGAAACGGCCAGTACGGGGGTGCATGGGGCCAATCGTCTGGCGAGTAATTCGTTGCTGGAATGCATTGTGTTTGGTCGGGAGCTGTCTGGGCTGGAGCTGTCTGGGCTGGAGTCTCAAGCTCTGGGGGCGGGGGAGGATGGAGCGGGAGAGGCGCTGGATTGGGCGATCGCCGATATTCCAGACCAGTTGAAAATCTTGGCCCACCAGCGCCAGCAGCTCGCGGAATCGCTGTGGCAGGGGGCGGGCATTTGTCGCACCCAGGCCAGCTTGCAGGCCAGCATTGACCAACTGGAGGGCTGGCGACAGGCATTTGATGCCCTGCCCATGACCCAGCAGTTGAAGCAGCTGGTGCCGGGGCGATCGCGGGCGATCGGCGGCGGGGAGCCTGGGGTTTGGAATGAGTTGCTGAGGGCCTGGGGGGAGCTGGATAACTTGCTGCTCGTGGGTTGGCTGATCCTCAAGAGCGCCCAGTTTCGGCAAGAGAGTCGGGGGGGACATTATCGCCTTGATTTTCCAGCAACCGATCCCCTGTGGCAGGTCCATACCCTGGTTGAGCGGCGGGATGGCCAGGCCTATTGGCAGCGGTCTGGGCCTTTGCTGCCTTGATGGAGGCCCGCTTCGGGATCGGAGCAGGAAGATCGAGCGGCGGCTGGGTTTATGGGGCGGGGGAGAAATTGCGAGACCCGGCATAGCCGGAGGCATCTGCCAGATCGGCCAATCCTTGGGTGCCGCTCATCACCTCGCCGTTGATCACCCAGGTGGGATAGCCCTCCACGTTGGCGGCTTTGCACTGGTCCGGCTGGGGGTTGATGCCCTTGGAATCGCATTCGATGTAGGGCAGTTCCGCTAAGGCTGCGGACCCAAACAGAGATTTTTGATCATGGCAGTGGGAGCACCAGTAGGCCCCGTACATCTTGGCTCCGCTGTGGCTGAGGTATTGCGCCAGGGCAATGTTGTCTGGGGTGGAGACGGTGGCGATCGCAGCCCCGCCATAGCCCCCAGCCCCCCCATAGTCCCCTAGGTTGGGTCGGGCCGTGGCGAGGTCCGGGCTCGTGCCGTTGAGGGCGATCGCCCCAAAGCCGACCACCAGGGCAATAACAATGCCATCAAAACTGAGCTTGCCCCAATCCTCCCAGGGCCTGCCGAAGACCGTCGCGAGCCAGAGCCCCCAGGACAGGGCTGCCGAGGCGATGCAATAGAGGCAAAGCACCCGCAGGTCGGTCACGAGGACAAAGATCAAATAGCCACCCATGCTGGCCATGGCCGTGGTCAGCCAAAACAGCGCTGTCCAGACGCGCCCTTGCCAGGCGGCTCGGTCGGCTTCATCGCTGATCCGTTGGGGCAGGATCGCGAGGGCCGCCACCAGGGCCGCCACCAGTAGATAAGCGCCCAAGCCCAGCAGGGCCAGGGGAAATCCTTCAACCACGTCGCCGTAGCGGCTATTCAGCACTGTCTCGCAGCCCTGGGTTGGGCAGGCTGCACTCCCCCCCGTGAGCTTGACGACGGTGAGATAGGCCGTGAGCGCTGCACCGAGCAGGCTGAGCGCCGTAAGCAGGGGGGCAGCCCAGGGGGCAGAAGCATTGCGACGGGCCATAGGAATAAAGGAAAAAGAGAGCGGCTTCACGGATTGCAGGCCGGAAATCCATCGTCAGGATGTCAGGCTGATGCCTTGATTGTAGCGATCGCCCCCGGATGGGGCCTCACGCTCCAGTCGGCTGAACCGCTAGGAGCGGATGGGGGCCTTGGGCGATTCCGCTGGAAGACTGAACGGCAGACTGCTCGGAGAAGCGCTCGGCGAACTGTCCTGCGAGCTGGGCGTTGCCATGGCCTCGACAAACTGGCCGACGCGCACCGGATCAATGGGACTTTTAATCCGCCCGCCCCGCTTGAGCGAAGAAGATACAATCACCCCATCGGCAGACTGCTTGAGGGTGGCAATGTTTTCGAGGGTGGCTCCGCTGCCAATGAACAGCGGTGTCTCCGGTGCTTTGAGGCGGGCTAGCTGCAAGTCTGCGAGCCTCGGGGGATCGCCCGTGGCCTGGCCCGAGAGGATGATGCCATCGGCCAGCCCGCGCTCCACGGTGTCTTGGATAGCGATCGCCAAATTGTCCGTGCTCAGGGGGTGGGCATGTTTGACCAGCACATCGGCCAAAATCTTCACATGGCTGCCCAGGGCGCGACGGTAGCGCAGCAGCTCATAGGCACAGCCTTCAATCGTTCCCTGGTCCGTGGCCATGACGCCGCTGAGCACATTGACGCGGATAAAGGCTGCGCCGGTGCAACTGGCGATCGCCATTCCCCCCACAGCATCATTGCGCAGGACATTGATTCCCAGGGGCACGGTGACTAGATTTTGAATGCGATCCACCACCAGAGTCATGGCGCTGATCGTGGCGGGATCCACCGCGCCCTTGGAAAACGGCGCATCGAAGAAATTTTCTAAAATAATGCCATTCACCCCCCCCGCCGCCAGCGCTGTGGCCTCTTGCTCGGCTCGCTCAATCACGGTATGGAGATTGCCGCCCCAGCGAGCGGAAGCGGGCAAGGGAAGGAGATGGACCACTCCAATCACAGGGGTCGGAGTCTGAAATGTTTGCGCTAAATCCACGGGTTCTGGCGGGGGAGTGGGCTAGGAATGGAGGGCGGCGATGTTCGACAGTCTTCTTAAAAGCATCCATTCCCATGCATGATAGCGGCTCAAGGCATCTCTTCCAGGTCCCCAGGCTGCGCCTTCATCTGGGGATGGGCAGGGATGGGGTGAGGCCAGGGCCAGGGGGTAGAGTCGCGCACCAACTTCGCTGGAGAAAGCAGTTACTGTAAAATGTTCTTAATGGATCGTAATAATTAAATGTGATGGGGTAAGATGGGTTAGACCGAAGTGAATGTGCGATTGCGCAATAGCGGCAAGACTTGGCCTAGGCCCGAAGGTTGCAGCTCAACGGTGCGAAGGATTTGTCCGACGCGGTACGGCGATCGCCACAGGTAAAGACTGACTTCAGCTTCTACAGTATTCAACACTGTGGCAGTTGATTTCGCCCGAAGCGCTTTACTTCAGCCTAACCGACGGACCTTTCACCCTTCCCCAATGACCCCTTCCATCGCCTTTTCTCACCTCGGCTGTGAGAAAAACAGAATTGATACTGAACATATGATTGGCCTGTTGGCCGAGGCTGGCTACGGCGTTGGTGCCGATGAGGAGATGGCCGACTATGTGGTCGTCAACACCTGTAGCTTCATTCAGGCCGCCCGCGAAGAATCGGTGCGCACCCTCGTCGAGCTGGCGGAAGCCGGGAAGAAAATTGTGATTTCGGGCTGCATGGCCCAGCACTTTCAGACCCAGCTTCTAGAGGAACTGCCCGAGGCCGTCGCCTTGGTCGGCACGGGCGACTACCACAAGATCGTCGATGTGATCGAGCGGGCCGAGGCGGGGGAGCGGGTGATGGAAGTGTCGGACAAGCCCACCTACATTGCCGATGAGACCCTGCCCCGCTATCGCACCACCACCGAGGCCGTGGCCTATGTGCGGGTGGCGGAGGGCTGCGACTACAAATGTGCTTTCTGTATTATCCCTCACCTGCGGGGGAAGCAGCGATCGCGCCCGATCGAATCCATCGTCGCTGAAGCCCACCAGCTCGCCGCTGAAGGGGTTGAAGAAATTATCCTGATCTCCCAGATCACCACCAACTACGGCATCGATATTTACGGCAAACCCCAGCTCGCGGAGCTGCTGCGGGCCCTGGGAGACGTCGATGTGGCCTGGATTCGCATCCATTATGCCTACCCCACCGGCCTCACCCCCGAGGTGATTGCCGCCATCCGCGAAACGCCCAATGTCCTGCCCTACTTGGACCTGCCCTTGCAGCACTCCCACCCCGATGTGCTCAGGGCAATGAATCGCCCCTGGCAGGGCCAGGTGAATGATCAGATTATCGAGCGCCTCAAGGCCGAGCTGCCCGGTGCTATCTTGCGAACCACGCTAATTGTCGGTTTTCCTGGAGAGACCCAGGAACAGTTTGAACACCTGCTGGCTTTCATTGAGCGCCACGAATTTGACCATGTGGGGGTGTTCACGTTTTCCGCTGAGGAAGGCACCGCTGCCTATGATTTGCCCAACCCGGTGGAGCCGGAGCTGATGGAAGCCCGGCGCGATCGCCTCATGGCCGCCCAGCAGGCGATCGCCGAACGGCGAAATCGCGCACAGATTGGCCGCATCGTCGATGTTTTGATTGAGCAAGCCCACCTGGGCACCGGCCTGAAAGTGGGCCGCTCAGCTCGATTTTCTCCCGAAGTCGATGGTGTGGTTTACGTCAGTGGCGATGCCCCCCTGGGCCGGTTGGTCCCCGTGCGGATCACGGATGCAGATATCTACGATCTCCATGGCACCGTCGCCACGGCGGCGGATCTGCTAGCGGTCCCTGCTGCGGTGGCCGCCCGTTAATGCCCAGCAGCCTGGTGGGGCCCTCGCCCCGCCATCGGTAGAGGTGTCTGCCAGAGCGCCTGGGTGCTTTGCAACTCACCGCGTCTTCACACCACCCTGTGCAGTTTCATTGCCCAGCGCAATCGTCAACGGCGCACCCGCGCCACCATGTTTATAGAGAATCAATGACAGTATCTTTTGCAAGCCTCGGTCTCTCGGACAACCGCATCGCCAAGCTGACCGAGCTTGGTTTCGAGGAACCCACCCAAATTCAAGCGGAAGCTATCCCCCATCTGTTGGCGGGTCGCGAAGTCCTGGGCCAAGCCCAGACCGGCACCGGCAAGACCGCAGCCTTCGCGCTGCCCATCCTAGAGCGGGTCGATCCCAGCCTGCGCACGGTCCAGGCCCTGGTCCTCACCCCCACCCGCGAGCTCGCCCAGCAGGTCGCCCAGGCCATGCGTGAGTTCAACATCGCCATGGCGGGCACCGAGGGAGAACGATCCCTGCGGCCCCAGATCCTGACGGTCTATGGCGGTCAGCCGATCGAGCGCCAGATCCAGCGCCTGGAGCGTGGCGTCCAGATCGTCGTTGGCACCCCTGGCCGCATCCTGGACCTGCTGCGCCGCCGCTGCCTCGACCTCAGCCGGGTGGAATACCTGGTGCTGGATGAAGCCGATGAGATGTTGAGCATGGGCTTCTTGCCCGATGTGGAGACCATCCTCAGCGAGGCACCCGAAAAGCGCCAGATGGCCTTCTTCTCGGCCACCATGCCCTCCTCCATCCGTCGCCTCGCCAATGACTTCTTGACGGATCCGGTGATCATCAAGGTCAAGGCCAAGGACAGCATCAGCCGCATCAACCAGGTGGTCTACAATGTTCCGCGCGGCTGGTCCAAGGCGAAGGCGTTGCTGCCGGTGATGGCCTATGAAGAGCCGGAATCCGCCATTATTTTTGTGCGCACCCGCCGCACCGCTGCGGAGCTGACCAGCTATTTGCAAAGCTCGGGCTACAGCGTGGATGAGTACCATGGCGATCTGAGTCAGTCCCAGCGGGAGCGCATGTTGGAGCGCTTTAAGCAAAAGCAGGTGCGCTGGATCGTTGCGACGGATATTGCCGCCCGAGGCATTCACGTTGATGACCTCACCCATGTGGTCAATTTTGATCTGCCCGATAGCGTAGAGAACTATGTCCACCGCATTGGCCGGACGGGGCGCGCGGGCAAGGAGGGGATTGCGATCGTCCTGGCCCAGGGCTATGACCGGCGCAAGCTGCGGGATATTGAGTTCCACACCAAGCAGACCTTGGAACCGCGCAATGTCCCCACCCGCGCCCAGATTGAAAGCCGCCATCTGGAGCGTTTCAAAGAGCAAGTGGCGGAGGTTCTGGGGGGTGAGCGCGTGGCTTCCTTCCTGTCCATCGTCTCCGAGCTGGCAGAGGATTATGATCCCCACACCGTGGCGGCGGCAGCGCTGCAAATGGCCTATGACAAGACCCGTCCGGAATGGCTGAGCCCTGAGTGGGGTGAGGATGCGCCCGATGACTATCGCGCTGCCCGTCGGGGCGGTAGCGGCGGCGGCGGCGGCGGTGCCAGCCGGGGCCGTAGTAACTATCGCGGGGCTGGCGGAGCTGCGGTCGCGGGTCAGCGTCGCCGTCCCGCAGGCAGCAAGGTGGCAGCGCCGGTTAAGCGGAATCAGTAGCTGGATGTGGGTGGACTGACCTGATGGGAAGGCTGGTGGTGGACCTGCCCATTGTCTCGGGCCTGTCCTGACGAGTCGGTGGTGTTATTGTGTTGGCGGGGGGCGATCGCTCCTCCCATGGCCTGCGATCGCCCCCCAAAAAAGATCCATAAAGCAAGGCACGGAAAGTTCTGAGACTTCCGTGCCTTTTGTTTGGCTCAACGGCTATTCCGCCCCAACCTCAGCCCATCCCCGCCTAGCGCCTAAGGACGACGCCTAGGGACGGATCTCCTTCTTGAGCTCCTCCAACTCCTCCTCCAGCTCCCAGCGTCGAAACTTTTCATCGAGCTGATCATTGCTGCCAGAGCGATGGCTGGCACTCTGGGTCCAGCCCACGGTCTCGGAGCTGCTCTCGGCATGGGTTGCGGGACGGGTTGCGCCAGCTTGGGCGGCTTGTGGAGCGGCCTGGGCAGCAGCGATCTTGCTGCGCACTTCCTTGCGCCTTGTCTGAATTTGCACCACAAGTTCTTGAGTGCGCTTGGTGCGTTCCTTGACCCCTTGCATTTGTCCCCAGAGCAGGTTTCCCTGGCGCAGCAGCGCTGCTTCCCGCTCCTGGGCGGGGCCGAGGAGATCGAGCCGGGCAGCGCGCTTGGCTTTTCGATGCGCTCATGCCAGAGCTGTACTTCCTTGGCGGTGCCTAGAATATCGTCCTTGAGGCGCTTTTCCTGACGGTGCAGATCGGCCAGCAGGCCCATGGCATCGGCTTCCTGTTGCTCTAGCTGTTCTTCTAAGGCTTGGAGTTCGAGGTGGGGATTGTTGCGCAGAAATTCTTCTAGGCGCGTCTCCAAAAAATTTGTCAGATCGTCGAAGAGACCCATAATGCTGGCTCCAGGTCTTGGGTGGACTAGCTGTGATTCGATTGGCTGCTGAAGTTGAGGTCTGGCTGGCTGCTCAGCTTGAGACCTGGCTTGGGCAGCGAACCTAACCCTATCTAATCGGCTTCTGGCAGTTCTTGCCACGGTATGGCAGCCAGGCGGTGGTGAGGGCTAGACCCCCTCTGGGGCGAGGATCTGGCGTTAAAACCTCTGGCCGACAAAGATAGAGCGGAGCTCGCCATTGCGACGGACGATCGCCTCGCTGTTCTTCACCTCCACCAGGGTCCAGCCGCTGGAGCCGATGCGTTCTCCTAGGCTGAAACGCCGAGTCACCCCAGCCACTTCAAACAGGGCGGCGGAGCCATCTCCCAACTCTAGCAGGCCAACCAGGGTGTGGCTGTCGATCGCCATGGGCTGCACAGCCAGATCGCTGGCGGGGGCTGGAGCGGACGGGGACGCTTGGTTGCTCGGCGCGGCAGCAGTCTGGGCGGGCGCTGGATTGGCTGCTGGGGCTGGGCTGGAGTTTGCCAAAGGATTCGCACCTGCGCTGGCGATCCAACTGGGCAGTTCGACGCCGGGCACCACGGGCACCAGGCCCTGGGGGGTCTGATAGACCGGGATGTAGATTCGTTCCAGGATGGTGGTGGGCTGGGGATTGGAGCCGGTCTGGGGAGCGGTGGCTTGGCCGCCGGGGGCTGTGGCGATCGCCGATGGGGGCAGAGCCGGCAAAGCCGTGGGTGCGGTGATGGTGACCGTGGTAGGCCCTCCGGTGGGGGTCGTCGCGAGGCCTGGGGCCGCTGCGACCGATTCCACCAGACCCGACGGGGAGGGCTGGACGGCCAGGGCATCGAGGGATTGTTGGATGTAGTTGGCGAAGGCTTGGTTGGGCGCTTCGGCGGTGGCGGTTTGGATGGCCGCACCGGAGGACAGGCCCGCTTCCCCAGTGGTGATCTGCGTAAACAGGGCTCTGTAGCTGTCCCCCTGGGTGATGCCTACGGTCAGGGCCGTGGCGCAGGAGAGCAGCGCAGCGGCCCAGAGGATGCGCAGGGACCAGTCGGGCTTCGCGACTGCGGCGGCAACTGCCTCGGACTGCTGCTCGGCGGTGGCGGTGCCGAGGGCGGTCGAGCTGGGTTCGGAGATCGCTTCGGGGTTAGCTTCGGGGCTGGATTCAGTCGGCTCAATCACCGAGAGGGCTGAATTCTCCGGGCCAGGGTTGAGGATCTCGACGGCGATCGCCGGTTTCTCGGGGCGAATTTCCAGGGGTTCGCCCGTTTCCAGGGAATGTTCCAGGTCGTGAAACAGGTCATCCATCAACTGACTGGCATATTGCTCTGCCGAGAAGACACCGGTTTGCAGCGTTGGCTGGGGGGTGAGGGTTTCGGTCACGCTGCTGTCCTTTGCTTGGATCTCGTCGGTACGCCTGTCGCCAGGACGAATGGCATCAACCTCAAGGGTATTCATGGTGGGGTTCACATCCTGTGACATGACGAAGGTTAGATCCTAGATAATCTGCGAGGCAGCCGTCTGCGGCAAGCCGAGAGTGGCGCTACTTGCACCCATCGCTGCAAAGTTGGCTTAAACAGTAACAGATAAAAAAGTATTTGCAAGCGCGGAGCCTGCCCAGGCAAAGTGGGGGGTGAGGGCCTCACGGTCTCTGACTGGGACAGGATAGGACCATGGGGGACAATTTTGCAATTAACTTATGCAATGAACTTAACGGAACGTTCGTTCGGCCAAACCTTTACCTGGGGGGTGGCGACTTCGGCTTACCAGATTGAGGGGGCGGTGGCTGAGGGAGGGCGATCGCCCTCGGTCTGGGACCATTTCAGCCAACTAGAAGGCGCTGTACTCAACGGCGATACGGGGGCTGTGGCCTGCGACCATTACCATCGCTATCTCGATGACATTCAATTGATGGTGCAATTGGGGGTAAAGCATTACCGCTTTAGTATTGCCTGGTCGCGCATTATGCCGGAGGGTCGGGGGCCGGTGAATGAGGCGGGGGTGGATTTCTATCGGCGGCTGGTGGATGGGCTTTTAGATCATGGGATTACCCCCCATGCGACGCTGTTCCATTGGGATAGCCCCCAGGCGTTAGAGGATCGCTATGGCTCTTGGCGCAGTCGGGAGATGGCCCAGGATTTTGCCGATTATGCCGGGGTTGTGGTGGGGCGGTTGGGCGATCGCGTCACCCATTGGATCACGCTGAACGAGATCTTTTGTTTCATTCACATGGGCTATGGCGTCGGCGATGTGTTGACGCAGCAGCCTCGCCCGCCCCATGCGCCGGGGACGGTGGTGGAGCGGTTGCAGGAGGTTTGGCAGGCATCGCACCATGCGCTGTTGGCCCATGGTTGGGGCTGTCAGGCGATTCGGGCGGCGAGTCCCCAGCCCTGCCAGGTGTCCCTGGTGGATAATCCGATGGTGCCGGTGCCGATGATTGAGTCGCCGGAGCATATTGAAGCGGCTAAGAATGCTTTTGAATTGGTGGGGACGAATGGTGGGGTGATTTGGCCTGTGTTGACGGGGCGGTATAGCGAGAAGCTTTTAGCGCAGTTGGGGGAGGAGGCTCCAGAGATTTTGCCGGGGGATTTGGAGACCATTCATCAGCCGTTGGATAGTTTTGGCTTCAATGTCTATTCGGGGTGCTATGTGCGGGCGGTGGAAGCTGGTTCGGGAAATGACGCTGGGTTTGAGTGGGTGGATTTGCCCAAGGGTTATCCCCGGATGCATATGCCTTGGTTGCAGGTGGTGCCGGAGGCGATGTATTGGGGGGTGCGTCATGTGGGGGAGACGTTGGGGCGGGGGGATCTGCCGATTTTTGTGACAGAGAATGGTTGTGCGGCGCAGGATGAGTTGAGGGATGGGGCGGTTTGGGATACGGATCGGATTTTTTATTTGCGGCAGTATTTGCGGGCTGCGGAGCGGGCGGTGGCGGAGGGATTTCCGTTGAGGGGGTATTTCTTGTGGAGTTTGTTGGACAATTTTGAGTGGGCCTATGGGTATGGGCGGCGGTTTGGGATTGTCTATTTGGATTATGAGGATGATCTCAAGCGGGTGCCGAAGGCGAGTTTTGATTGGTATCGGGAATGTGTGAGGCAGGGGCGGGTGGTTTAGGAATGGCAATTTTAGTCAGATAGGGTTGCCTGGTAGGGACATGGCAGTGCCATGTCCGCAGTGGGGTTGGGTGCCTAACGGTTTAATTGAATCTTCGTTTCTTGATGGGCTGTTGCTTTGCATCTTAAGAGGCAAGGCGGCAAAGCCAGCAGCCTTGGGGGCCAGCCCCCAAACCCCCGCCGTAGGGGACGACGGCTTCCCCTGACGGGTCACCCCTCCCAAGGGGGCTGGGTTGCT
>JAAUQQ010000113.1 GCA_012032745.1 Synechococcales cyanobacterium RM1_1_8 | reverse complement strand
CAGCTACAGCCCGCTGACGGACAACGAAGTCTTGATCTATGTGAGCGAAGGCCGGGTCAGCGAACAGCGCACCACAGGCAAGGCCGGTGAGGGCAACTTTCCGATTCCGGCGGCGATCGCCCCGACAGCTATCTGATCGTTGCCCGCTCCAACCGCACCGGCGCGGCCAAGCTGCCCGTGGGCACCCTCCTGACCCTGCGCCAGCAGCCAACCCCCTCCCTGGCCAATTCCCCCAATATCCTCGGCGGCGGTCCACTGCTGATCCAGGGGGGGCGCACCGTCCTCAATGCCGAAGCAGAAGGCTTCAGCAAGGCCTTCATCACCGAGCAGGCCCCCCGCAGCGCTGCTGTCACCTTTGCGGATGGCCGCTTTGCCCTGATCACCGTCCACAACCGCGTGGGCGGCAAGGGGCCCAGCCTGGCGGAGATGGCCCAACTGCTGCAATCCTTGGGAGCCGTCAACGCCCTCAATCTGGATGGGGGCAGCTCAACCCAGCTTTTCCTGGGGGGCGAGATGATTGATCGAGATCCCCGCACCGCTGCTCGGGTTCACAATGGCTTGGGCATTTTCCAGGCGGCTCCCGGAGCGGCTGTTCCCGGAACGACCTCTGCCGGAACTGCCCCTGCCCTTATCCCCGTCAGCCTCCCCGCCACTCGCATCCCGGAATAATGACGAATTCCCCCTCGCTCCAGTTTGCCTGCGGTGCTGGCTGGGGCGCTGCTATTTGCTGCCGGAGCTGCACCGCCCCAGACAGAGGTTCTAGGCCCAGAATTAGTTCAGGCTCAACATCAAGCGCTGTTGAACTGGATGGGGTTCCGTTTAAAGTTCTCTGCCGAAATAAGGCTGATGTGTTCTCTGAGGCAGGAGACCAGGCCAAAATAGTTGAGGCTAGAAAGTGAAGTCTGTCCAGTAAGGCCCCAACGAGCCTCCGATCAGCCCAGCAACGTCAATGTTGTTCGGTGGCGTTGCCAGGCCAGACCAACCAGGCCAGACCAACCAGGCCAGGCCAACCAGGCCAGACCAATGGGTGATGCTGAAATCAGTCGTGGCTGGGTCTCGGCATTTTCAGTAATCCATCTTTTCTCGTTGTATTAGTTACAGGGCCTTGGCTGGTCTACTGAACTGGTCTATTCGCCTAGAGCCAAGCACCCAGCCCAGGGAGGAAGTTCATGACCAGGCTCCACTCAATTCGCCGTGCTGAACCGGTCAGCCGAGCCCAAACACCGCATCTTCGGTTCTCGGCGGGCCTCGGACTGCGCTCCAGGTTCCCTTCCATTTGATGCCGCTCAATGCAGCATTCTCAACGCTCAAACAGGAGTTTATTTTTCGTGGCTTATACTCAAGCGATCGCATCCAACCCCACCCTCGTCCTGCCCGCCGTGACCCCTGGCAACAATGTGGCTGCCACCGAGCTCCGCCCCTGGGGCTCCTTCACCGTCCTCGAAGAGGGCAAGGGCTATAAAATCAAGCGCATTGAGGTCAAGCCTGGCCACCGCCTCAGCCTGCAAATGCACCACCACCGCAGCGAGCATTGGATCGTGGTGTCCGGCACCGCCCGCGTCGAGTGCGACGGTCTGGAGAAAATGCTGACCAGCAATGAATCCACCTATGTGCCCGCCTGCACCTCCCACCGCCTAGAGAACCCCGGCGTCATGCCCTTGATTTTGATCGAGGTGCAGAATGGTGAGTACCTGGGCGAAGATGACATTGTGCGTTTCCAGGATGACTATTCTCGTAAGTAGCTCCCTCACCAGTCGCTCCCTCACCAGTCACTCACTCACAAGTCACTCGCTCCCGTAGCCTGACCTCGGGCGGCGTTACTTCAGAGTCCTCGCGATCGCAGGCTAGAAAAATCCAGGGCCAGGGGAACAAATTCCCCTGGCCCTGACTAATTGGGGTTTTGTCCTATCGTTTGAAGGTGAGCTGCTTTGGAGGTAGTGTTTGAGATGGCCCCCAAGGGAGCCTGCCGCTGGTCCGTTCGTCCGGTGCTGTTAGCCCCATCCCCCCATGAGTCCCCAGCTTACCGATGCCGCCAAGGCTGAAATCTTGCGCCTCCATGGTCAGCGCGATCGCGGCGCGCCCACCTCTGCGCCCATCCTGGCTGGGCAATCCGGCCTGGGTCCATCCGCTTCTGGCCCCGAAGCCCAGGTCCGAGCCTGGCTCAGCATCGAGCCTGGAGGCTGTGCCCAACAGCGCTATCAAATCAACTTTGAGGGGCCCCCAGAGGCAGAGGATCACTTTATGGATAATGGCGAAGTGGAATTGGTGGTGCGGGCGATCGCCTGGCCCCATGTCCAGCAGCTCACCCTGGACTACAGCGAAGATTTGATGGGGGGCAGCTTTCGCTTCGACAATCCCGCCCTATCCCAAACCTGCAACTGTGGCCAGTCCTTCTCTTGGCCCCAGCAGCCAAATCAAAATTGACAGAGTCATGCTCCATCCAATAGCATTAGAGATTGGAATTTTAGTATGACAGTAGCGTCAATTCACCCCGCCTAATAAATGCCTACTATTCAGCAGCTCATCCGAGACGAGCGCAACAAAACCATCAAGAAGACCAAATCTCCGGCGTTGAAGAGTTGTCCCCAGCGTCGGGGCGTTTGTACCAGGGTTTACACCACCACGCCCAAAAAGCCCAACTCCGCTTTGCGGAAAGTGGCCCGTGTTCGTTTGACCTCTGGCTTCGAGGTGACGGCATATATTCCGGGAATTGGCCACAACCTGCAAGAACATTCCGTCGTGATGCTGCGGGGTGGTCGGGTTAAGGATTTGCCCGGTGTTCGCTACCACATCGTGCGCGGCGTATTGGATACCGCCGGTGTCAAGGATCGTCGCCAATCCCGCTCCAAGTACGGCGCGAAGCGACCTAAAGAATAGATCTCGAAGCCGTTGAGGTCTGTCTATTCCGCCACCCATTTCCTGCGGTCTCGCCGATCAAGCCCGCTGCCTTGGATGGCCGGGCGTTAGCCGGTTTAGGCGCTAGTCTGGCCGGATCGCTGGCCTGGCTAGGCGACTGTTTGGGGTTAGGGTAGAGCCTCCGGCTAACCGGTCTTTCCCCAGCCAGTCTGCAAGTAGCTGGTCTACAAGTAACTGGTCTACAAGTAACTGGCGTTCGAGCTGCTGCCCTGGGCAAGGGCCATCTGGCCAAAGATATCTAACCCAAGATATCTAAAGAGATCTAACTCAAGATATTTTCTTCCAGGCGACCCCAGCCCGAGGGCGACCCCGCCCCTGGCCCAAATCATTCATCTCCAAGTCTTTCGTTGAGGAAGTTTCCCCATGTCCCGCCGTACCCGCGCCCCCAAACGCCCGATTGAGCCCGATCCCGTCCATGGCAGCCCCCTGGTGTCCATGATGGTGTCGCGGCTGATGAAGAGTGGCAAAAAGTCCCTCGCCTTCCATTTGATTTACGATGCCTTCACAATCATCGAAGAGCGCACCGGCACCAGCCCCGTAGAGGTCTATGAGACCGCTGTGCGCAATGCGACTCCCCTCGTAGAAGTTCGTGCCCGCCGAGTCGGCGGTGCCACCTACCAGGTGCCCATGGAAGTGCGCCCCGAGCGCGGCACCGCCATGGCGCTGCGCTGGCTGGTTCAGTTTTCCCGCGCCCGCCCCGGCAAAACCATGGCCATGAAGCTGGCCAATGAGCTGATGGATGCTGCCAATGAGACGGGCAATGCGATCCGCCGCCGGGAGGAAACCCACCGCATGGCGGAAGCGAACAAGGCGTTCGCTCACTATCGTTACTAGGTCTGGCGTTACTAGGTCTGGCGTTACTAGGTCTGGCGTTACTGGCCTGGCGTCACTAGGCCTGGATGGCTGCGCCTGGGCGCTGTGTCCCCTGGACGACAAGCTAAATCTAACAATGTGGCAGGAGAGGGTTGGATGCTGGCGATCGCCCAATCCCCCTGCCCGCTGAGCCCGCACCAGACTGGGCGGCCAGCCCCCCTAGGCTGGTTCCCCCACACTGGCCCCCGAACAAGCGAAGAAATCCTCAAGGAGAAAAGCCGTGGGACGCGAATACCCGCTCGAACGGGTTCGAAATATTGGCATTGCTGCCCATATCGATGCGGGCAAAACCACCACAACTGAGCGAATTCTGTTCTACTCCGGCGTAGTTCACAAAATTGGCGAGGTCCACGATGGCACCGCCGTGACCGATTGGATGGAGCAGGAGCGGGAGCGGGGGATCACGATCACCGCCGCCGCCATCAGCACCAACTGGACCCGCCGCGATGCCAAGCAGCCCACCCAGGCCGAAGCTGCTGCCCTGGACCACCGCATCAACATCATCGATACGCCAGGCCACGTAGACTTTACCATTGAGGTCGAGCGCTCCATGCGGGTGCTCGATGGCGTAATCGCAGTGTTCTGCTCCGTTGGGGGGGTGCAGCCCCAGTCCGAGACGGTCTGGCGGCAAGCCAACCGCTACAGCGTGCCACGCTTCGCCTTCGTCAACAAAATGGACCGTACGGGGGCGGACTTCTACAAGGTTTACGAGCAGATCAAAGACCGCCTACGTACCAATGCAGTGCCGATTCAATTACCGATCGGAGCCGAGGATCAGTTCCAGGGCATCGTCGATCTGGTACGTATGCGGGCCTATTACTACGACAACGACCTGGGCACGGAGATTCGGGAGGCGGAGATTCCCGCAGACTTGCAGGAGCAGGCCGAGGCGTTTCGGGGGGTGTTGTTGGAGGCGATCGCCGACACCGACGACGCCTTGATGGAGCGCTACCTAGAGGGTGAAGTCCTCAGCGAAGCCGAAGTTCGCCTGGGCATCCGCAAGGCCACCATCGCCAACAAAATGATGCCGATGCTCTGCGGCTCCGCCTTCAAAAACAAGGGCGTTCAGCCCCTACTCGATGCTGTGATCGACTACCTGCCTGCCCCCATCGATGTCCCCGCCATCCAAGGCCACCTAGCCGATGGCACCGAAATCGAGCGCCATTCCGATGACGATGAGCCCTTCTCGGCACTGGCCTTCAAGGTCATGACCGATCCCTACGGGCGACTCACCTTCATCCGCATGTATTCCGGCGTCTTGACCAAGGGCAGCTACATCTACAACTCCTCGAAAGACCACAAAGAGCGGGTCTCGCGGCTGATCATCATGAAGGCCGACGATCGCACCGAAGTCGATGAACTCCGCGCGGGAGACCTCGGCGCAGTCCTGGGCCTCAAGGACACCTTCACCGGCGACACCCTCTGCGATGAACAGCAGCCCGTCATCCTCGAATCGCTCTACGTGCCAGAGCCGGTTATTTCTGTGGCGGTCGAACCCAAGACCAAGCAGGACATGGACAAGCTCTCCAAAGCCTTGCAATCCCTCGCCCAGGAAGACCCCACCTTCCGGGTTGCCGTGGACCCCGAAACCAATCAAACCGTAATTGCTGGTATGGGGGAGCTACATCTTGATATCCTAGTAGACCGCATGAAGCGGGAGTTCAAGGTGGAAGCCAACGTCGGTGCCCCCCAGGTCGCCTACCGCGAGACCATCCGTAAGGCCTCCCGCGCCGAGGGCAAATTTATTCGGCAAAGCGGCGGCAAAGGCCAATACGGCCATGTCGTCATCGAACTAGAACCCGCTGAAGCGGGCACTGGCTTCGAATTTGTCTCCAAGATTGTGGGCGGAACCATTCCCAAGGAATTCATCGGCCCTGCAGAACAGGGCATGAAGGAGACCTGTGCGTCCGGCATCCTGGCGGGTTATCCGCTCATTGATGTACGGGCGACGTTAGTGGATGGGTCTTTCCACGATGTAGACTCTTCCGAGATGGCTTTTAAGATCGCTGGCTCCATGGCCATTCGTGAAGCCGTGCAAGCGGCCAACCCGGCCCTGTTGGAGCCGATCATGAAAGTTGAGGTTGAGGTTCCTGAAGACTTCCTCGGAGGCGTCATAGGCGATTTGATTTCCCGCCGTGGGCAAATCGAAGGCCAAGCTGCGGAGGATGGCGTGGTCAAGGTCACCACCAAGGTGCCCCTCGCCACGATGTTTGGATATGCCACCGATATTCGGTCGATGACGCAGGGTCGTGGCACATTCTCGATGGAATTCGCAAGTTACGAAGACGTTCCCAAGAATGTCGCGGAGACTATCATCGCCAAAAACAAAGGGAACGCATAACTTTTCTAGTTAAGACAGAGGAATCAAGAGCAAATGGCACGCGAAAAGTTTGAAAGAAATAAGCCCCACGTCAACATCGGCACCATCGGCCACGTGGATCACGGCAAAACCACGCTGACCGCAGCAATCACCACGGTGTTGGCTAAGGCGGGGAATTCCAAAGCCCGTGCCTACGATGAGATCGATGCAGCGCCCGAAGAAAAGGCCCGTGGTATCACCATCAACACCGCCCACGTGGAGTATGAAACCGCAGAGCGCCACTACGCCCATGTGGACTGCCCTGGCCACGCAGATTATGTCAAGAACATGATCACGGGTGCAGCTCAGATGGACGGTGCCATCCTGGTGGTTTCCGCTGCTGATGGTCCCATGCCCCAGACCCGCGAGCACATTCTGCTGGCCAAGCAGGTGGGCGTGCCTAACATCACTGTCTTCCTCAACAAACAAGACATGGTGGATGACGAGGAGCTGCTCGAACTCGTCGAAATGGAAGTGCGCGAGTTGCTCGACTCCTACGACTTCCCCGGCGATGATATTCCCATCGTGGCCGGTTCTGCTCTCCAGGCGCTAGAAGCCATTGCTGGCGGTGCAACCGGCGTCAAAGGTGACAACGAGTGGGTCGACAAGATCCTCAGCTTGATGGATGAGGTCGATGCCTACATCCCCACGCCGGAACGGGAAGTGGACAAGCCTTTCCTGATGGCCATTGAAGATGTGTTCTCGATTACGGGTCGTGGCACGGTGGCCACGGGCCGGATTGAGCGCGGCATCATCAAGGTGGGCGAAGTGGTGGAAATCGTGGGGATTCGCAATACCCGCGAGACCACGGTGACCGGTGTGGAAATGTTCAAGAAGCAGCTTGACCAAGGCCAAGCCGGGGACAACGCCGGTCTGCTGCTGCGCGGCATCCAGAAGGAAGACATCGAGCGCGGCATGGTGCTGGCCAAGCCCAAGTCCATCACCCCCCACAAGAACTTCGAGGCTGAAGTTTATGTGCTGAAGAAGGAAGAAGGCGGACGCCATACGCCGTTCTTTGCTGGCTACAGCCCCCAGTTCTATGTGCGCACACCGATGTGACCGGCAAGATTGCCCAGTACACCGCCGATGATGGCAGTGCTGTGGAAATGGTCATGCCCGGCGATCGCATCAAAATGACGGTGAACCTGATCAACCCCATCGCGATTGAACAAGGTATGCGCTTCGCCATCCGCGAAGGGGGCCGCACCGTCGGTGCTGGCGTGGTTTCCACCATCCTAGCTGACTAAATAGCCCTGGCTCGCCCCCGGCGGGCCTCCCATCGCGAGTAACCTAACTGGGATTACTCTTGGCCCCAATGGCTAGATGATCTAGCCATTGGGGCCTTGACCGCCGCTTTATTTTTTGGAAACGATCCATGGCAACGCTGCAACAGCAAAAGATTCGCATTCGGCTCAAAGCCTTTGACCGCCGCCTGCTCGACACCTCCTGTGAAAAGATTGTCGATACGGCCAACCGCACCAACGCCAGCGCCGTTGGTCCCATTCCCCTACCCACCAAGCGCCGCATCTACTGCGTCCTGCGCTCCCCCCACGTGGACAAGGACTCGCGCGAACATTTTGAGACCCGCACCCACCGTCGCATTATCGATATCTACCAGCCGTCTTCCAAGACGATTGATGCGCTGATGAAGCTGGATTTGCCCGCTGGCGTCGATATCGAAGTTAAACTCTAGGCTGCTGCCAGCCGTTTATTACGCTAGAAGCCGCCGGGCTGCGGGCAGTGTGACTTCACCCAGGCCCGCATTTTGCTATGGATTTTATTCCCTTTGGGACCGGTAAACGTCACCCGCTTACCTCAACTGTTTGCTTTTTGGAGGCCCCTAACGGCCTTGGGGGCAGGGAGAAAGGGGTTGGGCTTGGCGCGTTGCCGGTCTTCTTTTTGGCCCGGTTCGCAGCCAGCCTCCCATCCATGCAGTACATTGGTTGAGGGACTCCTGAGCTCAGCAACGCTGCAATGTCATCCTTTTCTTCCTCGTCTGTGTCCGTGCGTGAACTGCCCCTGTTTCCCCTGCCGGAACTCGTGCTGTTCCCAGGTCGACCGCTGCCGCTCCACATCTTCGAATATCGCTACCGCATCATGATCAATACGGTGCTGGAGAGCGATAAGCGCTTTGGCGTCTTGATGTGGGATCCGGATTCGGAAGAGGTAGCCAAGATTGGCTGCTGTGCCGAAATTTTGCAACACCAGCGCTTGCCCGACGATCGCATGAATGTCATGGCCCTGGGCCAGCAGCGGTTTCGGGTCTTGGAGTATGTGCGGGAAAAGCCCTATCGCGTGGGCCTGGTGGAATGGATCGAGGATGAGCCGCCGAAGCGAGACTTGACGGCGATCGCCCGCGATGTCGGTGGCCTGCTACGGGATGTGGTTCATCTCTATGGCAAACTGTCGGGCCAGGAAATGGATCTGCCTGAGACCCTGCCAGAACTGCCCCGCGAGCTTTCCTTTTGGGTGGGCCATACCCTCAACGGCGTCCACCAAGAGCAACAGGGCCTGCTGGAGCTTCAGGACACGGGGGCTCGCCTCGAACGGGAGCTGGAGATTTTGACCTCTACCCGCAACCATTTAGCGGCGCGGACCGTTTTGAAGGATACCCTCTCAGAGACATCGGATTCCTGAAGCGCTGGTTTTCTCAGCCCGGCCAGCCCGGCCTAGCCCCCTCAGCCTAGCAGCCCCCGAACGGAAATTTCAGGAGTTGGGCCAGGGCGGCACTGTCCAGGTTGAGCGTCTCATAACTGCCCAGAAGTTGGTAGCTAGAGCTATGGCGCTGGAGATCGGCAAGCACGCCCTGGAGGGGCTCATGTTTGGCATTGCCCTCTAAATCCACAAAAAATCGATAGTCCCCCATGATCAGCTTGGTGGGTCGTGATTCAATGCGGCTCATGCTGATTCCTGATTGGGCGAAGCGCTGGAGAGCCTGGACCAGGACGCCGGGGCTGGTGCCCTGGTGAACGCTGAAGGCAATGGAGGTCTGGCTGCCGCCGGGGGCGGGCTGGCAGCTCACGGCCCAGAACCGGGTGCAGTTTCCGGCTTGGTCGTTGATGGGGTAATCGAGCACGGGCACGGCGTAGAGCTTGGCGGCCCGGAGGGAAGCGATCGCCCCCCGTTTGGGCTCCCCTGCCAGGAGCTGGACCGCCTGGGCAGTGGAATTGACCGCAACCCGTTCCACCTCAGGCATGTGGGCATCCAACCAACCCTGGCATTGGGCCAGGGCCTGGGGATGGGAATAGACCGCTTCGATCCCGTCGAAGTCTGGCCCATGGCTGAGGAACGCATGGTCAATGGGCAAGACCATGGCTTGGTGAATTTGCAGCTCAGGGTGGTGCCAGACCGTATCCAGGGTCATGGGGACACTGCCTTCAACGGAGTTTTCCACAGGCACCACCGCCCAATCGGCCTGGTCCTCGGCCACCCGCAGCAACGCCTGGGCGATGGTGGGGCAGGGGAGATAGAGGGGCGGATCGGACGGTGGGGGAGCCGGATCGAGGTAGCCTGCCTGGGCGAACACCATGGCCGCCATTTCGGCATAGGTGCCAGCGGGGCCCAAATGAGCGATGGAAATGGCCATGATGGGGGAATGAATCTTCCGCTGAGCAGCGGGTGAACGGGGAATAGACAGTGTAGGATACGGGGACAATCCGGGGTTGATTTTGGCCCTGATCAGTTCGAAATTACCGTGCAGAATCAGTTTACGGCCTCCCAAACCGTCGAGATTGCGGTGCAGGAAGCGGGCCTCCCCATCGAGCAATACCTCTCGGCTCCCGATCGCATCGTGGCGGGTCTGACCGATCCCGGTGGCGTCGAACAGTTGGGGCCTGAAGAGTTTCGACTGCGGCTGCGTCCCCTCCATTTCCTGTCCCTGCGGTTTGTGCCCGTGGCCCTGCTGCGGGTCTACAACCCGGCCCCTGGAGAACTTTGCATCGAATCCCAGGACTGCCAGCTTTTGGGAGCCGAGGGGTTTAACCAGCGCTTTCAGCTCCAACTGCGGGGGCGGCTGCGGTCCGAGCGCGCCAGGTCGCTGGCGGGCGCGATCGCCAGAGCATTGGCCAGGCGCTGCTGCTGGGCCAAGCCGATCTGCGGGTTCGGATTGATCTGCCCCCCCCGTTCAATCTGACGCCCAAGGCGGTGGTCAATGCCACGGGCAACAGCTTGCTGAAGGGGATTCTCCGGGGGATCCAGCTACGGCTGAAGCACCAACTTGTCACGGACTACCACCAGTGGGTTACTGAATCCTTGGCCGTGGGGGCTCGGCGTCCCTGAGCGAGCTGGCGCAGCTCTGTTGGAGGATTTACCCTTTCTACCCTTCTGCTTCTACCCTTCTGCGAGGGGCGACTGGACTGCCCGGAGGGCCATTTCCATCAGCTTGGCCTGGGAGGGGCGATCGCGTTCATTCTCAGCCCGCTGCCGCTGAATATACTCGCCATCGGGCTGGAGATCCCAGGCTTGGCGATTGTCCGCCAACATGATCGCCAGAATTTCTTCCAGGTCTTGGATCAAGCCGGGATCCTCCACGGGAACCACCGCTTCCACCCGGCGGTTGAGGTTGCGGGGCATCCAGTCGGCGCTGCCGATAAATACCTCCGGCGCACCATCGTTGTCGAAGTAGAAAATGCGCGAATGCTCCAGCAGGCGGCCAATGATGCTGACGACCCGGATGCGATCGCTCACCCCCGGCAGGCCGGGCCGCAGACAGCAGATGCCGCGAATGATCAAGTCCACCTCCACCCCCGCTTGGGAGGCCCGGTAGAGGGTGCGAATCATTTCTGGATCGACCAGGGAATTCATCTTGGCCACCAGCCGTCCGGGTCTGCCTGCCTTGGCATGGTCAATTTCCCGCTCGATCAGGGCCAACATGCGCGATCGCAAGTTCACGGGAGCCACCAGCAGCTTACGGTAGGACTGTTGGCGGGAATAACCGGTCAAATAATTGAACAGATCGGTCAGGTCCCGCCCCAGGTCTTCGCGGCAGCTCAGCAGCCCCAAATCTGTGTAGAGCCTTGCAGTTTTGGGATTGTAATTGCCCGTGCCGATGTGGACATAGCGCCGAATCCGCTCCTTTTCCTGGCGCACCACCAGGGTGATTTTGGTGTGGGTTTTTAAGCCCATCAGGCCATAGACCACATGCACCCCCGCCGATTCCAGCTTGCGCGCCCAGAGGATATTGTTTTCCTCATCGAAGCGAGCCTTGAGTTCCACCAGGGCCACGACCTGCTTGCCGTTTTCCGCTGCGGCAATCAAGTCTTGGACGATGGGGGAATCGCCCGACGTCCGATACAGCGTTATTTTGATCGCCAAGACCTTGGGGTCATGGGCAGCCTGGGTGATGAAATGTTGAACCGTGGAAACGAAGGATTGGTAGGGGTGGTGGACGAGGCGATCGCCCTGGCGCAGCACGCTCCAGAGGCTGCGGTTGTCATCCTCGCCATCCAGCTCCGGATCCCCCGGCTTGAGAAACGGGCGAGGCGTCACCGGTGGCCAGGGCACATCCTTCAGCGCCTTGCAGGGGAGCCCCAGCAGCACCATCAGATCGTGGAGACCCAAAAATCTGCCCGGCAGGCTATAGACATCCTCCGGCTCCAATTCCAGCCGCAGGGAGAGGCGCTGGCGCACAAACTCTGGCATCGAGTCGGGCACCTCTAGGCGAACGACGGAGCCCCGGCCCAGGCGGCGGCGCACCAGCTCCTGCTCGATCGCCAACATCAGGTCATCGGCTTCCTCATCTTCCACCTCCAGGTCGGCATTGCGGGTGACGCGAAAGGGATGGCATTCCAGAATTTCCATCCCTGGAAACAGAAAGTCGAGGTGGTGGGCGATGATCTGCTCGATCGGCACCCCAGCCCAGGGGGCGGGCCGTTGTTTATGTAGGGGGCGCAGGCTCTCGGGCAATGGGATGATCCGGGGCAAGGACTTGGACGGCACCTTGACCCTGGCGAAGTGGGTTTCCTGGGTGTCGGCTTCGCGCACGACCACCGCCAAATTGAGGCTGAGGTTGGAGATCAGGGGGAAGGGATGGCCGGGATCTACGGCTAGGGGGGTCAGGACTGGGAAAATTTGGCGCTCGAAGTGATCGCGCAAATAGTCCCGCTGCTGGGTGTTGAGCTGATCGTAATCCAGCAGATGGATGCCTTCGGCGGCGAGCTGGGGCCGCAGGACTTGGCCCAAATGGCCCTGCTGTTCCTGGACGGTGGGGAGGAGGCGATCGCGCAAACTTTCTAGCTGTTCTCGGGGCGATCGCCCATCGGGGCTGAGGGTTTCCACGCCAGCCTCAAGCTGCTGCTTCAGCCCGGCGACCCGCACCATGAAAAACTCATCCAGGTTGGAGCTAAAGATCGCCAAGAACTTGGCCCGTTCCAACAGCGGCACCCGCTGATCCATGGCTTCGGACAGCACCCGCTGGTTGAAGGCTAGCCAGCTTAATTCTCGGTTGAAATAAAACTCCGACGATTTGAGATTGATGCTGGGCTGCTCAGGGTCAGAGACCGGCTCTGGGGGATGAGTGGTGGATGGATCGCCTGTCGCCGCAGCGCTAGCCGTTTTTTGGGGGGACGACTCAGCAGATTCCCTGGTTGTGGTTTTGCGGGGCTTAGACATGACAGTCGAGATACCTGATGGGACGAATTCATGGAAATTCCTCTGGGGCCGGGGCTGGAACCGGGACCAGAAATTTCGTAGACCGTTCCAATTTGAACTAGAGGCCGCACCGCCACAAGTATCTTGGACGACAACCGGGGGCGACAGCTAAGATTCGCCCAGCCAGTAGTGGTGGCTAAGCAGTGACATCCTCCCGACGCTCATCCGAAGCGGATAGAGCGCGGGCTTCCCAAGATCGCTCTTGAGGTTTCCTGCTTCATCGGGGTTCCCAGGCAACCTTCCTCCACAGGCAGTATCACCGTCTGTCCA
>JAAUQQ010000112.1 GCA_012032745.1 Synechococcales cyanobacterium RM1_1_8 | reverse complement strand
CGTAGATAACACCAATGTTGTTGAGGGTCCTCGCTTCACCGGAGCGATCGCCCACTGCACGCCTCAAGGGCAGGACTTTGTTATAGAATTCGAGTGCCTTTTCCTTGTCACCCAAGGCATCGTAGATAACACCAATGTTGTTGAGGGTAGCTGCCTCATCCCGCGCGCGATTGCTTCGCAAGCTTCCGGAGGAATCGCCAACCGCCCGCATCAAGGGCAGGGCTTGGCTATAGAATTTGAGCGCCTTTTCCTTTTCACCCAAGGCAGAGTAGACGCTGCCAATGTTGTTGAGGGTACGTGCCTCACCCGAGCGATCGCCCACGGCCCGATACAGCGACAAAGCTTGCTGATAAAATTCCAACGCCTGTTGTCTTTCGCCCAGGCCATCACTGGTTCGTCCCAGCATTAACAACGCCAGCGCCTGCTGGTCCTGAGCATTCGCAACCTGGCTCAACTGCACCGCCTTTTCAAATTGAACCATTGCCTGCCGCAAAGACGCCAAACTCCCCTCCTGAAAGAGCCGCAGCCCTCAGCATCAGCGCATCCAGCTCCGCCACCGCATCCGCCTGGGCCACCACCGGCCCATCCGCCTGAGCCAACAGCGGCATCGCCAGCCCCCCCAGCCCCAGTGCAATGGTCAATGCAATAGATCCCGTTACTCGACCCAATCCCATAACCCACCGCTCCTTTTAGACAATCCTATCTTCACCCGACATCTCAGCCCCACAGGCCAAAACCCAGGTATCCCTACAGATTTACCTCCCTCCAGCCCCAGGCAAGCTATGCAACTCCTCAGCTTGGCGTAAAATCAAAGCCATGATCCAAATCATCCAGAGCCGCGCCACCCCCGAGCAAATGCGACACATGCTCGAAAGCCTGGGCATCTACGTTAAACTCGCTGTAGACACCCGACGAGAAATCCTGGCAGGTGGCGGAGAACTCCATGCGGACTGTGAGCAAGTTCTCCTAACCAACGGCAGCCAGCAGCCCGACATCTGGGGAGCTGACTGGTATCCCACCCGGCAAAGCGTTGGCTACGAATCCATCATCAACATTCGCCCCAGCGCAGGCAATCGCTCAATGGAGATTCAAGATCCAGCCATTCGCCAGCAGGTCAGCAAAATCGCCCATCAGCTTTTAGGAGATGTCCAATGGTCATAAACTGGGAACTGCTAAAAACGCTTTACCTGCAAGGCGATCTTGCGACTCAGCTCAATAGCCTCGCCCTCAACCTCACCCGAATCCAAGCCCTCGCCACCAGCCACACCGACAAGCCCGTTGCATTGCACCTCATCCGCGAGAGCCAACAGTTCATCGAATGGACTGTCCCAACCCTCGACCTAGACAGTGACGATATTGATATCGCCACCCAGCTAGTGGAACTTCAACGCCAACTGAGCCGCTGGAAATTGGATTGGGAGGATCTTTGGAATGATGGAGAGGCGCGGGAGGCAATATCCCACACTGCTCAGCAATGGTGCCAGCGCCTTAGCCAATATGCTCAGCCATTGATTGCAGGCTGACGGCATCGATCCCTGACGATGAAACACTGATCAGCTTCGTTCCCCCTTTCGTCTTAGAGGTCGTATGACAAAGCTCAAAGTCCTGGAAGCAGACAAGTCCTATACATTCCGCTCCTACTTCGAGATGAACGCTGAGCCGGAAGACATTCTGGCAGACCTCGGCTATCAGCTCTCCACCACCCGCCTGGACTTACCCCGAGCCAATATTGAACTCCCCTGGGAAGAACCGCTGCGCCTACGATTGGAAAAATCATTACAGGTCGCCAGCCTCACCAGCGAGACCGCCCGCCGCGAAGTCCTCGTCGCCCCGATCTTGCTCGAAATCGCCACCCACTACCAGGCCCAGCTCCGCATTGAATATTCCCTCAATGTCAATGATTGGCTCAAGGGAACGCTGGACTACCTGCTGCGGCTCAACCACAACATGGTCATCATCGAAATGGTCATCATCGAAGCCAAAAAGGATGACCTTACCCGAGGCTTCACCCAGCTATCCGTCGAGATGATTGCCCTGGCCCAAGATCGAGAGCTGGATAGCCTGTACGGTGCCGTGACCATCGGTGATGCCTGGCGATTTGGCTTTTTAGACGTTCAGCAGAAGTGCATCTATCAAGATTTAAAGCTGTTTACAGTGCCTGATAACTTGAAAGACATCATTCAAATTTTGATTGGCGTATTGGATAGCTAAGGCCATCGAATGTTTGGCAGCACCCTACAAGCTGCGGAATAGTTCGGCAAACCTACGAGAGGACAGGCGCGACTCCCAAAAATTTGCTCCTCCCGATCGCCAATCGCGAAAGCCCGCGCTGGTCGGGAACCGCTTAAACTACAAAACAAGCATTACGGAGTACGCCCGATGACTGCCCTCCCCGAGCGCGCCTACCTCACACCAGAAGAATACCTAGACGGCGAGACCCACAGCGACATCAAACACGAATACCACGCGGGCGAAATCTTCGCGATGGCAGGCGCAACCGACGCCCATGTGACCATTTCAGGCAATGCTTTTGCGCTGCTGCTAAGCCACCTACAGGGAACAGGGTGCCGGGTTTATATTTCTGACATGAAGGTGCGCATTGAACGGCGCGAGCGATTCTTCTATCCAAATGTGATGGTAACCTGCGATGCACGAGACCGAGATACCGATTTATATAAACAGTTCCCGAAATTAATTATCGAAGTTTTATCGGACTCAACTGAAGCCTACGATCGCGGTGATAAATTTGCAGATTATCAAACCTTAGAAAGCCTAGAAGAATATGTCTTGATCAATCCTAAGCGATCGCGCATTGAGTGCTTTCGGCGAGGTGAAGCTGGAGTTTGGGTGTTACATACCTATGTCGAGGGACAGTTTGAGTTGGCCTCGGTGGGATTGGTTGGTGCGATCGCAGACTTATACGAGTATGTGGAGATATGAGTCTGTGGAGAATGAGGATGACAACATTACCTTACATTCGCCTGGCAACATCGTCCCCAGGCTCCGTTAGCAGATTCCATCGGTTTAGTCGGGGATGCTAGAATTCAAGACGACATGCTAAGGAGCAAGGCCATGACGCTGTACCTCCAAGATAAGTATATCAACCTACTCACCGACTTCGGCTTCAAGCGCGTCTTTGGCACCGAGCCCAACAAGCATCTATTGATTGCCTTCCTGAATACTCTGCTACCCACCAACCGGCAAATTCAGGATGTAACCTTCAAAAATAACGAAAACATCGGCAACACCCCCATCGACCGCAAGGCAATCTTCGACATCTATTGCCAAGGCGAAAACGGTGAACGCTTTATCGTCGAACTCCAGAAAGCGAAGCAAAACTTTTTCAAGGATCGAAGCGTTTTTTATGCCACCTTCCCAATCCAGGAACAGGCCCTCAAAGGAGATTGGAACTTCAAACTAGCGCCCGTCTATGCGGTCGGAATCCTAGACTTCATCTTTGATGACCACAAAAACTCAGCGACGTTGATTCACAATGTCGATCTCAAAGACCAGGATTGTAATATCTTTTACGACAAGCTGAAATTTATCTACGTTGAATTGCCGAAATTCAAAAAGACCGCCGATCAGCTAGAAACGCCGGGTGATAAGTGGTTGTTTGTGCTGAAGAACCTGGCTGAACTGAGCGATCGCCCCCAATCCCTGCAAGAAGAAGTCTTCAATGAGCTTTTCAATGTAGCAGAAATTGCAAACTTCTCGCCCACTGAGCTAGATGGCTATCAAGCAAGTCTGAAATATTATCGTGACCTGAATAATGTGGTTGATACATCTCGGGAGGAAGGCCGAGCAGAAGGCCGAGCAGAAGGCCGAGCAGAGGGTAGAGCAGAAGGCCAGGTTGAAGGAAAGCAATCGCTGATTCTTCAGCAGCTCTCTTTGAAGTTAGGTGAGATTCCAACAGAAACGGCCTCGCGGCTCGCTCAGCTTTCCTCCGAAGACCTGAATGAGTTGGGGATTGCACTGTTTGGACTGGGGGCGATCGCCGATCTACAAAAATGGCTAGCCTCTCGAAAGTGAGGCTTACCCCCACCACTAGCCCCGCCCAAGACAGTGACTCCGCCTCCACCTCCACATCGGCCACCGCCAGCTCCCCATCAATCAACCTTCGCTGCCCCTTCCCTCAAGCTGGGCGAGGCCCTGACGAGGTTGGCTGGCGCTCAGGGCTTTCCACTCCGACTGGCCGAGGTACTGGATCCATGCCGCAGAGGTCACCAGCTTCACAGCAAACCTTTCCCTGATCCGGGTTGAACAGATCCCCCGAGAAGAAATCGATACCCTGGCGGCCAGTTCCATAGGCTCTTCAGTCTAGCCAATGGAGGTGATCGAGCAGTGGGGTGATCAAGCAGTGGAACGATGCTAGGTGATAATGTGATGTCGCCACCTTCCCCGCCCATCGCCTTGCCTGCAACCGCCGCCCGCTCTAACCCCAGCGCCTTTCCCAGCCAGCGCGATCGCCGCTGGCCCTTTTGGCCCGCCGCTCCCCTCTATCCCTACGGCACCCGCTGGACCCGATGCCAGGAAGTCATCCCGGATCAAGTCTGGACCTTCGACCAAGTTCAGGGCATCCTCTACGTCATCGTCCCCATCCGCATGACCGTCGTCCGCCTCGCCGCCGGGGGCCTACTGGTCTATGCCCCCATCGCCCCCACCGCCGAATGTCTGGGGCAATTGCAGGCGCTGATCGATCGCCATGGCCCAATCAAATACATCATTTTGCCAACGGTTTCGGCGATCGAGCACAAAGTCCCCGCCGGACCCTTCGCCCAAAAGTTTCCCAGTGCCCAGGTCTATGTCGCCCCCCACCAGTGGAGCTTTCCCCTCAACCTGCCCTTGAGCTGGCTGGGGCTGCCGGGCGATCGCACCCAACTCCTGCCCGCCCACAGCGCCGATTCCCCCTTCGCCGCTGACTTTGACTACGAAATCCTTGGCCCGATCGACCTCAAGGTTGGCCCCTTCGAGGAGGCGGTTTTTTTCCACCGGGCCAGCCAGACCCTGCTGGTCACCGATAGTGTCATGTCCATTCCAGCCCAGCCCCCAGCGGTGATGGATCTAGACCCCTATCCGCTGCTGTTCCACGCCCGCGATCGCGCCTTGGATCCCATCCTCGACAGCCCCGCCCGCCGCACCAAGGGTTGGCAACGCATCACCCTGTTTTCGTTCTACTTCCGCCCCAGCGCCCTGGCCGAAGTCCGCTGGGGCCAGGTTTTGCGAGATGTCAGGCAGGCCAGCGATCGCTCCTCCCGCGCCTACTTCGGCCTGTTCCCCTTCCAGTGGCAGGAGCACTGGCAGCAATCCTTCGAGACCCTGCGCAACGGTGGCCAACTGTTCGTCGCCCCGGTCCTGCAAAAACTCATCCTCAACCGCAGCCCCCAGCAGGTTCTCGACTGGGTCGATCGCGTGGCCCGCTGGGACTTCACCCAGGTGATTCCCGCCCACTTCGATGCACCGGTCAACGCAACACCCGCAGCCTTTCGCCAAGCCTTTGATTTTTTGGAACAGCGATCGCAGTTGCCGGAGCAAGACTTGGCTCTGCTCAACCAGATCGATCAGCTATTGCGAAGTGTCATGCCTCCGCCCAAGGGCCATGGAGATCAGTGAGGCTATCTGGCCCAGATGGCCCCATCCTAACCGCTCACGGCATCGTCCTGATGCTCAACACCTGGGGCGGCGTGGCATCGGGAGGATAGATCAATCGAACCCGCACCGACTGGCCCTCGCCAGGCCCAAGGGCCAGGCTGACCAAGGGGGCTCCTGGCTGTCCCCGACGCTGGACCAGATGAGTTCGCTGGCGCTGCAATCCCTGCGATCGCGAAACTCAATCTCCACGGTGCCCCGAAAAAAGATTTGCCCATCCGGGGGATCCAAAAACAGCAGGCGATCGCGACCTCCCTCATCTTTGAGGGGCGATTCGAGGGCGATCGCGACTTGCTGGGGGCGATCGCTGCTGTTCAACAAAGGCAGGGTCAGGTCATATTCCACACCGTAGTTGCTATGGGCTAGGAATGCCGTATCGGCATAGCGCCGCACCATAGGAGCACTCTGAATTTGCCCCGTGCTGAGGGTGATTAAGGGCAGGGTGGCAATCGGATAGGCCAGGGCCCGGCCTGGGGCGGGTAGGGTGAGGCGATCGCCCCCCGCGACATCCACCAGCTCCGCGACCCAGCGATCGCCCAAAGACACCCCCGCCACGCGGCTGAACACCGTCGGATGGCGCGGCGGATCGAGGGGAGTTGGCACTGCATCTCGGGGTTGGGCCAAACTGCCACCCTCCAGCAGCCGCTGCCAATCGGCCAGACTGGGGGGCTGGGCGCTGCGCAGGGCGAGATCTGCCAGGTAGACAGGCCCATCGCTGGCCAGTTGCATCAAGGTGGAGCGACCGTTGGAGGCTGGGGCACGGCTGATGGGAATGGGTTGGTTGAGCAACATTTGGCTTTCGCCAGGAGCCAGGACCAGGGTCTCAGGGAATAGCGGCTGGCGGAGGCCCTGGAGAATGGCCTGGGTGACGCGATCGCCCGGTCCCGAAAAGACTTTGCCATCGGAGTTGGGTGACTGATCGCCCAGCGTGATGAATGGCGCTTCGGGACTGGCGAGATAGCTGGCGGCAGCGCGAATGTCGAGGGTTACCGGGGAGGGCCCTGGGTTATGAACCAAAATGCCTTGGTAGAACGGCGGGCTCAGTTCTGATGTCTGATCGGCACGGGTGAGGTGGTGGGAAAACAGGCCAAAGGAACCTGTAAACCCATAGTCGAGGTGGGCCTCCGGTGAAGCTTTGCCCTGTTTCGCAAAGGTGGAGAGCAAGATGCCTTCACGGCGCACCAGCTCGGGGCTATTGCTGTTGAAAAATGGCAAACGATTGAGTTGCCCTGGCAACGGACGAACATCATAGGGCTGGGTGACAACCCCCGCCAGATATTGGGATGGGACGGCGGCGATGTTCAAGGCGCGGCAGAGGAAGGCAGCCATGTCGCCTCGCGCCGTGGCCTGGTTGGGACGGAGCTGGCGCGGTTCGGGATAGTTAACGACGTAGGTTTGGCGGGTGGCGAGGGCGATCGCCCGTTGGGCATAGCTGGGGATCTGGTCCGCATCATCGAAATAACGCGCCAGGGGCCAAGCATTGGGCTCGCCATCTCGCACCAAAATCGACAGGGCTTGGATGCGGGGAATGGCCTGGCTGGGCTGAAAAATCTGACCTGGATAGCCGGTGAAGAAACCCTTGGCTGAGGCGGTTTGGATGGCATTGTGGGCCCAGTGGGCGGGGGCACATCGCGGTAGGGTAGGGGCGATCGCGATCGCGGCACTTCGGGAAAGGCATTGAGCATCAACACCGCAGCTTCAGCGCGGGTGACCAGGCCATCGGGGCGAAAGCTGCCATCGGGATAGCCGGTGACCAACCCCCGCTGCTGGAGGTCTGCAATGCAGCGGCCCGCCCAGTGATTGCCCGTGTCAGTGAAGGCGAGCCCTGGCGGGGGGAAAAGCAGGGGAAAGAGCAGCGAGGCGATCGCGCCCAACCCAACTGGCAGCGTTAGCAATGCAGTTTGTCTATGTCTAAGAAGGCTCACAGCTTCCATCCTGCGTCATTGCTCTAGCATGACGGATTTAGACCCACTGGGGTTGATTGGGTTCATCTCTTAGGGTAAGTCTAATTTCTTTGGCCACATCATTGCTAGGGCTACAGCTCTACTTTTCCGTACAAATACGGCAGTACAATTACGGAACTGATGTGGAACCCTGAATCATGGTGAAGCGATCGCGCGTCGGATTGGGCTGTCTAGCAGCGGGGCTTTGGGGTCTCGCGGGCCAGGTGGCAAGCCAGGCTATCGTCCAAGTTGCAGGCCAGGAGGCAGTCCATGCCCAGCAGGTCATTCCAGATGGCAGCTTGGGAGACAATGCCTCGGAGGTTTTTCCAGTTGGCACGACCGACTTGGTTTTGGGTGGGTTGCAAAGCGATCGCAACCTGTTCCACAGTTTCGAAGCCTTTGGCATTGCGCCGGGTCGAGCAGCGACGTTTGTGGTAGAAGATCGGGCGATTGAAAATATTTTGTCCCGCGTCACGGGCGGGAGGAGAACGGAGATTTTTGGCCTGCTAGAAACCGTAGGCTTTTTCGAAGGCCGGCTCATCCCCGCCGATGTCAATTTGTTTTTGATCAACCCCAATGGCATTCTGTTCGGACCGGGCTCGCGCTTGAATATTGGAACCGCCAACCGGGGATCGTTTGTGGCCACGACGGCGGATCGGCTGCTGTGGGGGAATGGCGATCGCTTCGATGCCAGCCCAACCCAGCCCCCAACCGCCCTGCTATCCATCGCGGGCAACCCAGTCCAGCTCGCCGCCGCCGACAACATCGCCAGCCTGGCCCCCATCCAGCTCCGGGATGCATTTCTAGGCGTCTCTCCCGGCCAGAATTTGCTCTTAATCGGCGGAGACATTTCCAGCCAAAACTCAGTCTTCTCACTGCTCTCCAACCAGTCGGGCAAGCTGGTCCTCGGTGGCTTAGCTGCGGGCCAAGCCCTAGATTTGGGCCTGGATTTGGGCTTGATAGATGGGGACGCTACGGCTCCCGATCTGTCTGCGGCCCAGGGCCAAAGCCTCTCAGGGGGGACGTTGAGCCTGGAAGAAACCATTATTCGGGGTGCGACCTTCCAGGATGGAGCCAGTATCGTTTTGTCAGCCGATGCCATCAGGCTGACCAACAGCGAGATCGACCTGACGTCCCTGGGTGAAACCGGCGATTCCGGCGAGATTACGCTCAACGCCAGGGTCATACAGCTCACGGATAGCGCGATCGAGACCAGTGCCATAGCAGGGGGCACAGCGGGGGAAATTCGCCTCCGCTTGGGCGAGCAACTGCGCCTGGATCGAAGCCTGGTGCGCTCCCAGGTGCGGCTCGATGGCAGGGGACGAAGCCGGGGAATTTCCCTGGATGGCGGGGCGGTGGAGATGGATGCCAGCCAAATCGTCTCAACGAACCAAGGGGTGGGGGATGCAGGTCCGGTGCAGATCAGGAGTCGCAGCCTAGACTTACGCAATGCAGCCCAGATTTTATCCCTGGTCAACGATGGCAATGCCGGGGAGATTACCATCGAAGCCGAGATGGTTCAGCTCGCTGGTGGCCAAGTCACCCCTGGGGGATGGAGCGCTAGCCTGATTGCTTCGCGATTGAGCTCTCCAACGGTGACCCCAATCAATATCACGTTGCCCAATGGCGAGACGGTGCTGGGGCTCTTGGGGTCAGGCAGCGGGCGATCGGGCAATGTGCGGGTAACGGC
Source organism: Synechococcales cyanobacterium RM1_1_8 (assembly GCA_012032745.1). Classification (GTDB taxonomy): domain Bacteria; phylum Cyanobacteriota; class Cyanobacteriia; order PCC-9006; family JAAUQQ01; genus JAAUQQ01. The sequence continues at coordinate 3,871 of JAAUQQ010000112.1, read as the reverse complement.
CCAGGCGTTGAGCTTGAGCGATGGTGCCGCCATCAGCACCAGTACAGAAGGCCTGGGCAATGGGGGCAACCTCTGGATTGATGCCGATCAGATCCGCCTGGCGGGAGTGGCCGCCGATGGCTCGGTGCCGACGATTTTGACGGCCTCGGTCAGTCGTGGGGGGGTGGGCGATGGAGGGGCTGTGACGATTCGGGCGGACCAGCTTTTGCTCCAAGGGGGAGCCCAGATTGGTGCCAGTGTCTTTGGCTTTGGTGCAGGGGGCACTGTCGAGATCACCGCCGATCGCCTCCAGGTAGAAGGAACATCGCCCTTTCTATCTGCCTCAGCCAGCGGGATTTATAGCCAGTTACAGGCCAGCTCCAGGGATGCCCTGGCGGTGTCGGAGGGGAGAGAAGCGCTGGCTGCCAATGCGATTGGTCAGACTGGGGCGATCGCCATCTTTGCCAATCAAGTTCAATTGCTTGGCGGTGGCCAGATTGGCTCCAACATTGCCCTAGGCGGCATCGGCATTGCAGCGGGCGGAACCTTGACTATCCAGGCCGACAGCATTGAAGTGTCCGGTCAATCGGAGGATGGAGCAGTGCCCAGCAGCATTGGCAGCCAAGTCCTGTTTGGCGGCCAAGGCACTGGGGGGAATGTGGTCCTGGATGGGAATAGCCTGCGGGTAGCGGATGGCGGCTTGATCTCAGTGCAAAACCTGATACAAGGCGCTGGAGGAAACCTGACGATTCGAGCACAATCCTTGGGTCAAGATCGCGGCGAGCTATCGGCAGAGACGACTTCGGGCCAGGGTGGGAATATCAATTTGCAGGTGACCCAGGGGATTTTTATGGGCAACGATAGCCTGATTTCGACTACAGCCGGGAATAGCCAAAATCCAGGCGATGGGGGAAATATTGCGATCGCACCCCCTTCATCATCGGCCTGCCCCAGGAAAACAACGACATCCTCGCCAATGCCTTCGCGGGCACCGGCGGCAACATCACGATCGAAGCAGATGCCATTCTCAACTTCGAGCTGCAAGACGAGCCTCGCTTCGAGCGCCTGCGCAGCAACCGCACCAACGACATCAGCGCCAGCTCCCAGCTCGGCATCAACGGCATCCTTAACCTGAGCGGCCTCAATGTAGATCCCAGCCAAGGAGCCACGGCCCTGCCCGCCACACCGCCCCCGGATAGCCAGGTGAGTCAGTTCTGCTCCCCCGCCACGGCACGCAACAATAGCTTCACAATCACGGGCCGTCGGGGGTTACCCTTCAGCCCCACAGAAGCAGCCATTCCCGGCTTCAGCACCCCTGACTGGGTGCCCCTGTCCGGTGAGGCCAGGGCTTCAGCCCCCAGTCAGGCCCCCAGTCAGGGGCCAGCGGCGACAGTTTCTTACCCAGCTCCGAACCCCCTGCTCGAAGCTTCGGACTGGCAGCGCAATGCAGCGGGGCAAGTGATGCTGGTGGCCGAGGCTCTGCCGGGCGGGCCGCAGCCCATGAATTGTGTGGAGATGCGCTAGGGAGATGGCAGGTTAGGAACATGGTGGGGCATTCCTACCCACATTCCGCTTCGTTCCCCTGCTTGAGCTTTTCTTCCAGCTCTTGAATTTGCCCCATGCGGGCCTCCAGCTCCAGGGTGCGACGGCCCAGCTCCTGGCTTTGCAGGGTCAGGGTCTGCCGCCACTGCTCAGCCCGCTCGGCTTCCTGTTGGAGGAAGTCAGCGGTGACGCCGCTACAGAGATACTTGCGCACAATCTCCAATAGCCAGTCAGAGGCATCCAAAATATCGCAGATCTGGTTGCCGTCCGAAAGCTTGACCAGGGCAAGGCCAAAAATCGCCGGAGGGCTAGCCTGGTCAAAGGTCATGGATTTGGGCTCTTCGAAAGCTTGCCAGGTCTGCTCGGACTGCTGCTGAGCAATGAGCCGCAGGTAGAGGCTGCCTGGGTCGGCATCGTAGCTCACATTGGCCAGGTACAACATGATAGATGGGCTGGATTGGTGGATAAACCGCTCTTAGTTTAAGGGATTGTCTGGACCGGATCAGGCAATCTGGGCGATCGCAACGCTGGTATCCCATGGAAAACATCTGGGAAATATCGAGGCGGGCGGCTAGAAATTGGCGAGGCGATCGCGCAGAATCTCCGCCTGTCCCTCGGCTTCGGCCAGGGTTGCCCGAGCCGATGCAATCACTTCTTCCGGCGCTTTATTGACAAATCCGGGATTGCTGAGACGGCCCCGGAGGGATTGGATTTCCCGCTCGACTTTTTCCAGGTTCTTGTTAAGTTTTGCTTTAAGGTCATCGAGATCGATCAGGCCATCCAGCGGAATCGTCACTTGAACCGTGCCCGTGACACCGACCGCGCTGTTGTCGGGGGACTCCGTCTGGGCATCGGCGATGGTGACGGTCTCGGCCTTGGCGAGGTTTTGGATGTAGACCTTGCCTGCGTTGAGGATCTTGGCTTCGCGCTCATTCTCGGTTTGCAGGAGCACGGGCACTTTGAGACCGGGCTTCACCCCCGCTTCGGCGCGCAGGTTCCGCACCGTGCGAATCGTTTCGATCACCAGTTGGAAGTCGGTTTCCAAGTCGAGATCAATGCGGCTCTCGTCCAGGACGGGATAGCGTTGGGTGGAGAGATAAGCTGCCTCGGCTTCGGTCTGAGTCAGGCCATGCCACAACTCCTCGGTGATGTGGGGCATGAAGGGGTGGAGCAGCTTGTGAATGCCTTCGAGCACGGTGGCCAGGATCTGCTGGGCCTGGCGTTTCTCCGGGCAGTCATCGGCAAACATCCGCACCTTGCTCAGCTCGATGTACCAGTCGCAGAAGTCGTTCCAGGTGAATTCGTAGAGGGACTTGGCGGCTTCGCCCAGGCCGTAGTTCTCGATGTTCTCGCGGTTTTCCTTCACAGTGCGGTGGAAGCGGGAGAGAATCCAGCGGTCTACTAGCTCTAGTTCTTGGACGGGCTCACCCCACTGGGCTGGAGTCTTGCCGTCCAGGTTCATCATCACGTAGCGAGAGGCGTTCCAGAGCTTGTTGGTAAAGTTGCGGCTGGATTCGACGGTTTGGGATGCGTCGGTTTTGCGATCGTAGGCCAGGCGGATGTCTTGCCCGGCTCCGGCCACTTCGCGGATCAGGGCGTAGCGGGTGGCATCGGTGCCGTATTTCTCGATCAGCACCAGGGGATCAATGCCGTTGCCCTTGGACTTGGACATTTTCTTGCCGTTTTCATCCAGCACCAGGCCATGGATAAACACGTCCTTGAAGGGCATGGTGCCCGTGAGATGCTCCGCCATCATCGTCATGCGGGCGACCCAGAAGAAGATGATGTCGAAGCCGGTCACTAGGGTGGAGGTGGGGTAGTAGCAAGCCAAATCCGCAGTCTCTTCCGGCCAGCCCATAGTAGAGAAGGGCCAGAGACCGGAGGAGAACCAGGTGTCGAGCACGTCGGGGTCGCGCTCTAGCTTCACGTCCTCGCCGAATTGCTTCTGAGCTTTTGCCATCGCATCGGCATCGTCTTTGGCGACGACAAACGGGGTGCTGTCGGTGATTTCGCCGCCGGTTTCGCTCACGGCGTACCAGGCCGGGATTTGGTGGCCCCACCAGAGCTGGCGGGAGATGCACCAGTCCCGCAGGTTGGCGAGCCAGTTGCGGTAGACCTTGCGCCAGCGGTCCGGGATGAGGTTGGGGTCGTTATGGTCGTCGAGTTTTTTCAGGGCTTTTTCCGCCAGGGGCGTCATTTTGACAAACCACTGGGTAGAGAGCAGGGGCTCGACGGGGACTTTGCCGCGATCGCTAAACGGCACACTGTGGCTGTAATCCTCAATCTTGACCAAATTCCCCGCCGCCTCCAGCGCCTTAACCACAGCCTTACGCGCTTCAAAGCGATCCAT